>NZ_LEKG01000240.1:0-8363 GCF_001029515.1 Micromonospora sp. RV43
CCTGTACCGCCGAAACCCTCACCACCGGGCGAACGGGCGACGGGCGCGGGCAGCGGCGGCGCCGCGTGCCGCAGGAGCAGGTGTTCGCCGCCTCGGCCGCCACGGTCGGCCTGGTCGGGCTGGTTCTCGCCGGCGTCCAGGTCGATGCCGGTGTCGATGCCCATGTCGTGCAGCATGTGCACCGCCTCCTCGGTCGCCAGGTTGCCGCTGGCACCAGGCGCGTACGGGCAGCCACCGAGGCCGCCGACGCTGGCGTCGAACTCGGTGATCCCCAGTTCCATCGCGGTGAGCATGTTCGCCAGCGCGGTGCCACGGGTGTTGTGGAAGTGCAGCAGCACCGGCAGGTGGGCGTTGCGGTCCCGGACCGCCGTGACCAGTTCGCGGACGCGCCGGGGCGTACCCATGCCGGTGGTGTCGCCGAAGGCGACGCGGTCCGCGCCGTCGCGGGCGACGCGGTCGACGATCGCGGCCACCCGGCGGGGGTCCACGTCGCCCTCGTAGGGGCAGCCGAAGCTGGTCGCCACGATCACCTCGGCGGTGGCGCCCGCGCCGTGCAGCAGGTCGATCAGCTCGGCGATGTCGTCCAGCGACTCGTCGGTGGACCGGTTGACGTTGCGGCGGTTGTGCGTGTCGCTGGCCGAGACCACCACCTCGATCTCGGTGAAGCCCGCCGCCAGCGCCCGCTGTGCGCCACGGGTGTTCGGCACCAGGGCGGAGTAGCGCACCCCGTCGACCTTCTCGGCCCGCTGCCACACCTCGTCGGCGTCGGCCATCTGCGGGATCGCCTTCGGGTGGACGAAGGAGACGGCCTCGATGCGCCGTACCCCGGTGCGGGACAGCGCGTCGAGAAGCCGCACCTTCGCATCGGTGGGGATGGGCTCCTCGTTCTGGAGGCCGTCGCGGGGACCGACCTCACGGATGCTCACGGAGTCTGGAAGTTCCGCCATCAGATTCACCTCACTGGGTCGAAGGTCAGCGCATCCGGGAGACGATGCCGGTGTCGTAGTCGCCGGAGAGGAACTCCGGGTTCTCCAGCAGCTCGGCGAAGAACGGCAGGTTGCACTTCGGGCCGGCGATCTCGAACTGGGCGACAGCCGCCCGCGCCCGCTCGACCGCCTCCTCGCGGGTCGCCCCGGTGAGGATCAGCTTGGCCATCAGGCTGTCGTAGAACGGCGTGACGGTGTTGCCGGCGACGTAGCCGGAGTCGACCCGGACGCCGGTGCCGGACGGCTCGTTCCAGGTGGTGATCGCGCCCGGGCCGGGCAGGAAGCGCTTCGGGTCCTCGGCGTTGATCCGCAGCTCGATGGCGTGACCGCGCGGGGTGAGCGCGTCCGGGTCGAACGTCGGCGCCAGGCCGGACGCCACCCGCAACTGCTCCTCGACCAGGTCGACGCCGTAGACGTACTCGGTGACCGGGTGCTCGACCTGCAGCCGCGTGTTCATCTCCAGGAAGAAGAACTCCTGCGTCGAGGGATCGAGCAGGCATTCCACAGTGCCCGCATTGCGGTAATTGATCGCCTCGCCGGCCCGCACTGCGGCGGCCAGGAACCGCTCGCGCAGCTCGGGCGACACCGCCGGGGACGGCGACTCCTCGACCAGCTTCTGGTTGCGCCGCTGCACCGAGCACTCCCGCTCGCCGAGCGCCACCACCCGGCCGTCCGCCAGGCCGAGGATCTGCACCTCGACGTGGCGCACCCGGGGGAAGTACCGCTCGATCAGCACCGACCCGTCGCCGAACATCCGCTCGGCGAACGCGCGGACCTTGTCGTACTCGGTGCGCAGCGCCGCCTCGTCGGCGGCCACGCCCATGCCCATGCCGCCGCCACCGGCGGCGGCCTTGACCATCACCGGGTAACCGATCTCCACGGCTGCCGCGACCGCCGCGTCCAGGTCGCTCGTCGGTTCGGTGGTGCCGGGCGCGACCGGCACGCCCGCGGCCGCCATCAGGTTCCGGGCGTTGATCTTGTCGCCCATCGCGCTGATCGCGTCGGCGCCGGGCCCGACCCAGATCAGGCCGGCCCCTTCGACGGTACGGGCGAAGTCCGCGTTCTCGGACAGGAAGCCGTAGCCGGGGTGGATCGCCTGCGCGCCGGTGCTCCGGGCGGCGTCGAGGATCGCCTCGACGTTCCGGTAGCTCTGGGCCGGGTTCGCCGGGCCGACGCAGACCGCCTCGTCGGCCTCGGTCACGAACGGCAGCGCGCCGTCGGCCTCCGAGTGCACCGCGATCGTCCGGATCCCGAGCCGCCTACCGGTGCGGATGATCCGCCGCGCGATCTCCCCCCGGTTTGCGACCAACAACGATTCGATCATCTTCTGCACGGACGTGACCCCTTCTCGACGCAAAGCCGGGGTCTCTTCTTAACACGCGTTAAGGTACGCGCGGCGTGTCAGGTCGGGTCGGTGGGCGCGAGCAGGGCCGCGAGGGTCGCGCCGCGCAGCAGTTCGGCCCGGCGCCGGCGGTCCACCTCGCCGCCGAGGAACGGCGTCGAGTTCATCAGGCCGAACGCCGCGTGGGCGAGCACCCGGGCCGCGCCGTCGGGCAGGCCGGGGTGCAGCGCGGTCAGCACGGTGACCCATTCCTCGACGTACATCCGCTGGAGCCGGCGGATCCGGCGGCGCGGCTCGTCCGGGAGGCGGTCCAGCTCGTGCAGGTGCAACGCGATCACCGCCGGGTTCGCCAGCGCGAAGTCGACGTGGAAGTCGATCAGCGACTCCAGCGCCGCACGCGGGTCGCCCGGGTGACCGGCGGCCCGTTCCCGCCCGCCCGCGAGCAACCCCTCACTCACCGGGATCAGGGCGGCGACGAGCATCGCCTCCTTGCCGGCGAAGTGGTGGTAGAGCGCGGGACCGGTGACCCCGGCCGCCGCGCCGATGTCGTCCATCGACACACCGTGGTAGCCGCGCGCCGCGAAGAGGCCGACCGCGATCTCCAGGATCTCGTCCCGCCGGGACCGGCGCCGGGCCGCACCCGCCGCACCCCGTGCCTGCTGTTCCACCGCCACCGGACCAGCCTAGACCTCGCGTTCGAACTGGGGCAGCCGCGGTTACCCAACGGTTGCCCCAGCCCGTCGTGTCAGTCCTCCTCGATGCCGTGGTCGGCGCGGACCTTCGACGCCTCGGCCTCCCGGCCCTGCTCGTCGAGCGCGCGGGCGAGCAGCCAGGCGGCCTGCGTGGCGGGACGGGAACCGCTGGGCAGCCCGCCCAGGACCGGGCGCAGCAGCCCTTCGGCCTGCTCCGGCCGCCCGTCGCGCAGCAGCAGCTCACCGGTCAGCACCTCGACCTGCGCCGCCTCGCCGAACGCCTCGATCGACCGGAGGCGCTCCGGCACCCCGTCCACCCGGTCCAGCGCGGCGGTGAGACGATCCTCGCCGATCAGCACCCGGGCCACCGCGTCGGCGGCCATCGCCCGCTCGTACGTGACCACCGGCGCCTCGTCGGCCTCGGCCGGGAGCGCGGCCGCCGCCTCGTCCACCCGCTCGATCGCTGCGACCGCGGCCGGCAGGTCGCCGGACCAGTGCAGGGCGAGCAGTTCCCGCCGCCGGGCCCGCAGCTCGTCCACCTGGAAGCCGGCCAGCCGCCAGGCGGTCGCTGCCGCCGCGAACCGCTGCGCGGCCAGGGCGTCCCGGTCGGCGTCGTAGAGCAGGCCACCGGACTCCTCCAGCACCTGCGCCCGGTGGGGGAGATTGTCCGGCCCGTCCAGGTTCTCGGCCAGCGTGTCGAGCACCGTGAGCGCCAGATCCGTCTCGCCGAGGCCGGCGTAGATGCCCGCCAGCATGTGCCGGCACCGGTCCGCCTCGGCCTGCGCGCCGGCCCGGTCGAGCCCGAGCACCGCCTCCTCGGCCACCTCGGCGGCCTCGGCCAGCCGACCGGCCACCCGGTACGCCTCGGCCAGCTCCCAGCGCAGCAGCGCGTCGCCCTCCAGCCCCTGCTCGACGCAGAGAGTGACCGCCTCGGCCAGATCCTCCACCGCCTCGCCGGCCCGGTCGGCGGCCATCAGCGCCCGTCCCCGGGTGACCCGCAGCGGCAGCTGGGCGCCGGCCGGGGCGACCGACAGCGCCTCCTCGCACGCGGCCACCGCGTCGGCCGGGTCGTCGGTGGCGCGGGCGTACGCCAGGCAGGCGCCGGTGAGCATCTCGGCGTCGCCCAGCTCGCCCGCCAGCCGGCGGGACCGCGCCGCCGCGTCCCGGAACTCCTCGGCCCGTTCCAACTGCTCCAGCACGTGCGTGCGGTGCAGCGCGACCCGCCCGGCCAGCCACGGATCGGCGTCCGCCTCCGCCTCGGCCCGGTCGAGCGCGTCGAGCGCCTCCGCCCACTGCTCGCGGTGCACGTGGGCCAGGGCCAGCCGGTCCCAGCCGGCGGCCCGGTCACGCGGCTCGCCGTGCTCGGTCAGGTAGCCGGCCGACTCCCGGGCCAGGGCCATCCCCTCGTCCGCGCTCTCCTCGACCATGCTGAGCAGCACACCGAGCCGCCCGGCCACCACCTGGGCGCGCAGCGGGTCCGGCACCTCCCGCCACGCGGCGAGCGCCTCGCGGTTGACCTCGATCGCCACCGGCACGCCGTCGTCGTCCTGGGACAGCTCACCGGCCCGCAGCTCCAGCCGCCAGGCGCGGGTGGTCGCGGGCACGTCGGCGTCACCGAACCGCTCGTCGTACGCGTGCAACGCGGCGACCAGGCCGTCCCGGCGGTTGGTGCGCCAGCACTCCTCGGCCAGCGCGAGCAGTTCGTCCGCGCCGGCGTCGGCGGGCACCGTCACCGGCTGCGGAGAGGCCACCGGCGCGTCCGAGCCGGTCCGCGCGGCGGGCACCGCCGGGCGGCGCAGGCTCGCGGAGAGCGGCAGGTGCTCGCCGACCGGCCCGGCCGCCAGCTTGCGGGCGATCAGGCCGGACTGGTGCGTGGTGCCGTTGCGCGCGTCGAACCGCTCGGCCAGCGCGGTCGCCGTACCGGCCAGCTCGTCGGCGAGCGCACCCGCCGGCACGTCGGCGGCGGCCCGCTCGCCGGAGGCGCGGCGGTGCACAGTCAGCACGGCCGGCACCTGACGCAGCGCGGCCGAGGCGGCGGCCGCGAAGTGCATCGCGGCGGCAGGGGTGGGCGCGCGGTCCAGCCAGTCCAGGTGGCGCTCGACCAGTTCCAGGGCGCGGGCCTCGTTGCCGGTCACGGTGCAGAACTCGACGTGGTCGGCGATGTCCCACAGGTCGGCGAGGTGCCCGCGCACCCGCCGGTACGCCTCCCGGTGCGCGTCCCGCGCCGCGTCGGTGCGGCCGGTCTCGCGGTAGGGCGTGAGCAGCGCGGTGAGGATCCCCTGCGGCTGCTCGCTACAGGTGAGCCGCCCGGCGAGCACCGGCTCGGCCAGCGCCACCGCCTCCTCATGGCGGCCGTGCCGCACCAGGTGCGCGACCTGCGTGGTCGGGTCGCAGCCGGCGCAGTCGGAGAGCGTGTCGCGCGGGGTGGTCATCCACTTGCGGTACCACTGCTCCGCCGCCTCGTCGTCGCCCAGGTGCGCGGCCACCAGGTAGCGGTGCTTGTAGACCGCCTGGAGCGAGTGCCCGGAGTCGCGGTAACGCCGTTCCATGTCGTCGAGCACCGCGTACGTCCGGTCCAGCGGCAGCTCCGGGAACTTCACCATGGCGTTGACCATGTACTTGAAGAACCAGAGCAGCTGGTGCGTGTAGCGCTGGTGGTAGGGCTGCGGATCCTTGTCGTACTCGGCCAGGCACCAGGAGAACGTGACGAAGGACTTCGCCGGTTCGCCGCCGTAGACGTACGCGGTGGTGCCGGTGACCCGGGCGGCGAAGGCGAGGTGCCTGTCGTCGCCCGCGTCGGCGCGGCGCAGCAACTGCTCCAGCGCGGCGATCTGCCCCGGCCCGTACGGCATGGATTCGATCTCGTGGTGCATCCGCCAGAGGTCGTCGTCAGTCACGGGTCTCTCCCGGTACGGCCCGGCCGAGCAGGCCGAGGAAGGAACTGTTCAGCAGTGCGGCGTCGGCCGCCCGGATCGGGTGGTGCCCGAGCAGCAGGGCCTGCCCGTAGAGCGCCTCGACGGCCAGCCCGACCAGCTCCGGGTCGGCGAGCGTGGTGACCCGGCGGACCAGCGGGTTGCGGTGGTTGAGCACCAGTTGCGGGCGGTCCGGCGGCGCTGAGGCGGCGAGCGCGTCGAGCACGCCGCCCCACAGCTCGTCGGCCTTGTCCCGGCTGGCGGCGAGCTGGTCGTGGAACGCGGCCGACCGGGACACCAGGTAGAGCGCCGGCAGCGAGACCGGGTCGTACGCCCGGATCACGACCTCACAGCCGAGCCGTTCCAGGGCCCGCTGCGCGGCGGTGAGGAACGGCCGCAGGGCCAATTCGGTCGCCGGGTCGAGGATCTCGAACCGGGTGGTCAGGTCGCTCGGCTCCAGCCGCTCGATCAGCACCGACCGGTCCACTGTGGGCAGCCGCTCGATCAGCTCGGTGTCGTACGTGTAGCCGCCGTTGACCACTGCCACGTCCTGCGCGGCGGCCACGGCGGCGAGCTGGCGGAACTCGTCCAGGCTGGCGGCGTACCGGAGCACGCCGTGCCGCTGCCGGAACTCGGCGAGCGTCATCGTGCCGACGTTGGTGTCCATCGGCCACCACTGGTCGACCAGCCGCAGCATCTCGTCGTCGTGCATCGCGAGCGCCTTGACGCCGAGGTGGTGCACCTGGAGGAACTCGCCGAGCCGGCGCGGGTCGTGCTTGGCGAGCCGGACCAGCCAGCCGCGGATCTGGTCGCCGAGCGCCTCCCGGACGGAGGTGAGCAGCGCGTCCTCGTAGAGCGCCTCGCGGCTGGCGGTGGGCCGCAGCTCGCTGGCGTCGACCACGCAGTGGGCGAAGAAGGCCCACTCGGGCAGCAGCCCGTCGGCGTGCTCGCTGAGCAGCATCCGCTTGAGGTAGACCCGGTGCCCGGCCCGGGCGGCCGGGTTCACCGCGGCGGGCAGGATGAACGCCACGCCGGTCAGGCCGGCCTCGGGCACCGACAGCGGCACCACGTCGAACGGGACGAACCCGAGCAGCTCCTGCGCGTACCGCTGGAGGGCGGCCCGGTCGACCGGCGCCCCGGGCGTGGTCGGCCACGGCGGCGGGCCGGCGGTGGTCGGCGTGTCACCGACCCGCACGTCGACCGGCAGCAGGCCGCCGTAGAGGCGGGCCAGCTCGGTGACAGTGGGTACGCCGAGCCACTGGTCGGCGTCGCGCCGGGGCACCAGCGTGACTGTCGTGCCGGGCTCGTCGCGGGCCTGTTCCGGCTCGGCGAGCCGTACCGCGTACCGCCCGTCGGACCAGCCCGTCCAGAGCACTGTGGGCTCGTCGGCGTGCCGGGTGACCACCCGGATCTCGTCCGCCACCAGGAAGCAGGAGAGCAGGCCGATGCCGAACTGGCCGAGGAACTCGTGCCGGGAGAAGCCCAGCTCGTCGCGCTTGGAGCTGCGGCCGATGGTGGCGAGCAGTTCGTGCACCTGCGCCTCGGTCAGGCCGATGCCGGTGTCGTGCACGCGCAGCGTCCCGTCGCCGGTCAGCTCCGGCGGCTCGATGCGGACCCGGGCCGGGGCTTTCGGCTCGGTGGACCGGCGCGCGGTGATCGCGTCGACGGCGTTCTGGAGCAGCTCGCGCACGTAGACCCGCGGACTGCCGTAGAGGTGATGACTGAGCAGGTCGACCACGCCACGGAGGTCCACCTGGAAGGTGCGGTCCAATCGCGCTCCCGGTTCGGATTTTCGGCGCTCACCGTACCGGTCAGCGCCGACAGTGTCCGTCCCGTTTCACCCCGGCGGCTTGACCCTCCACCGGGTGCAGGGCACACCGTCTCCCGGCATGACGATCACCGCCGTCCCGGGCCGCGACTACCGGCTGCTCTGGTCGGCCGCCGTCTGCTCGCAGGTGGGGGACTCCCTGCGTACGCCGGCTCTGGCCCTGCTGGCCGCCACGCTCACCCGCGACCCTCGCGCGGTAGCCGCGGTGACAGTGGCCGGGCTCCTTCCGCCGCTGCTGTTCGGCCTGCTCAGCGGCGTGTACGCGGACCGGTGGGACCGGCGGCGGACGATGGCGGTGGTGGACGGGGGGCGGGCCGTGGTGGTGGCGGCGCTGGCCTGGTCCGTGGCGACCGGGCACGCCGGGATCGCCACGCTGGTCGTCGTCGCCTCGCTGCTCGCCCTGCTGGGCACGCTCTTCGACGCGTCCGCGTACGCGCTGCTGCCCACTGTGGTGCCGCCCGAAGGGCTGGCGGGCGCCAACGCCCGCCTCCAGGCCGGAACGGCGGTGGCCGGCGGTTTCGTCGGCGCCCCCTTGGCCGGTGTCCTCTTCGCCGTCTCCCCCGCACTCCCGTTCACCGCCGACGCCCTGACCTTCGCCTTGCG
>NZ_LEKG01000241.1:0-8221 GCF_001029515.1 Micromonospora sp. RV43
CCCACTGGGCATCGGTCAGGTCGGAGGGGTAGCCACGGCGTGCAGACACCGCGCCACCCTGCCCGTCTCGCCGGTGGAAGTCATGCCACCACGCCGTCCACAACAGACCTTCTCAAACACGCTCTTACAAATTTCCCCGGCGAATGCTGGAATAGTTCCAGCGTTCGTTTTGCTGGCGCCCGCTCAAAGAAGACGATTGGTTGGCATCTCGATGGGAGGGGCGCGAAGGGCGGCAGGGGAACCTGGACACGCTGTGTCAGCTGCGGGCGGTGGCATGATCCCGGCTGATCATGGGGACAGCCCTTGATCGATCATTCCTCACCGGCCCGGTCAGTTAGCTGCGGCGATGGTGGAGGCCGAGTCGGACCCTGCCGACGCACCCGCGTCGGCACCACCGTCGCGATTCGGGTCACATGGTGAGCGACTCCTTTCGATAAATTCAGGCATGCCGTCAGACGAAGCGGGTTCCTTCGCCGAACGAGTCGAGACGATGCGCCGCATCGAACGCGGCGAGCGGCGGTATTCCGAAGGCAGCCCCGCGCTCCAGGCGACCGCCTACTACCTCGACCATCTTCTCGCCGAGTCGGTCGCCCGGGCGCGGGCCGCCAGCGACCTGCCCTATCGCAAGATCGACGTGCTGATCAGCCTCTGCGGCTTCGCGGCCATCCCGACGATGCTCACCTACGAGTTGCTGCGTCCGAGCCGGCTCGTCGTGATCACCTCGCGCGACGCACCGGACAGTGTGGACCTGATCGGCCAGCGGCTGATCGGCCCGGGCCTGCTGCGGCATCAAGACTTCCGGCACCTGCCGGTGGACGCCAGCGACCCGCTCGACATGTACCAGCAGATAGCCCGGGAACTGGCCGGGCGAGACGGGCGGCACGCGGTCATCGACATAACCGGCGGCCGGAAGGTGATGAGCGCCGCCGCTGCGTTAGCCGCCTGGCAGCTCAATCTGGGGCTGACCTACGTCGAGAACCAGTTCGACCAGGTGACCCGGCAGCTGCGGCACGGCGAGGTCCGGCTCATCTCACTGGACAATCCGACCACGCTCTTCGGCGAGCAGGAACTCGCCCGGGCGCTGGAGATGTTCCGGTCCGGTGCGTTCGAGGCGGCCCGCCGCCGCTACGACGAGATCGCCGAACGCATCGCGGTGCCCGGCCGTGCCCGGCTGATGCGCGCCCTGGCCGAGCTGTACCGGACCTGGTGCGACCTGGACCTGGTCGCCCTGCCGGCGGCGGTGACCGGGGTCGAGCAGAGCCTTCGGCAGGGCCGCCGCCATCTTCGGTCGGAAACCGCGGCGACGATCGACCGGCAGCTCTCCTTCGCCCGCCGGTTGGCGGCCGGCGAGGCCACCGCCTTCGTGGTCTGTTTCTATGTGCTCGGGCTGCACTACCAGCAGCTCGGCAGGCACGACTTCGCGGCGTTGCTGTTCTACCGCACCGTCGAGGCGTGTCTGACCGCCCGGCTGCGGCAACGCCGGCCGGGGTTCGACCCGGACGACTGCGACTGGTCGCGCCTCGGCGACCCCGCCGCCGTCCGGGCCCGCTACACCGAGGTGTCCCGCTCGCTGACCCCACCCGCGCCCTCGGGACCACCCAACAAGCTGACCCTGTTCGCCGCCGCCATCCTGCTGGCCTCGCTCGACGACGAACTCGCCCGGCGCGCCGGGCTGGTCGACCCGGAGCGGCTGCGCGAGCTGCGCGAACGGACCTGGGCCCGGAACAAGTCGGTGCTGGCCCACGGCACCGCGCCGATCGCGGCCGAGCACACCGAGTCACTGCGGGCGGAGGCGTCCGGGCTGCTCACGGCGTACTGGGCGCTACACGGGGACGGGAACGACATCGACGAACTCTGCGTCGGACTCCGCTTCCTCTGCGACGACCGGTGACGGCTGCCGGCATGCGTCTGCCGCGGTCCTGGGTGGACGAGTACTGCGAGGCGGCCGAACCCGAACTGTTCGCGGCGAGCGAGGCGGAGCGGACCGAGGTGTGCCTGTCGTACCCGCAGCGGGCCGGCTGGCTCGCCGACCATGCCCTGGATGAGATCCGGGCGGACCTCGCCGAAGGGTTGCTGGTCGAGGAACGGACCGGGAGGGACGGTTCGTACTATGTGCTCACCGGCACCCGGTTCCAGGTCTTCGCCCAGTCCCGCAGTGCCCGGGACAGTGGCGTGCCGCAGGCGTACGTCACGTCGGTGAGGCCGGCGCGTGGGCTGGGGCGCACCGAGACCGTCCGGCCCCGACAGGTCCGCCTGAGGCCGGTCTGGGAGGAGGAGTACGGCAACCTCCCGGAACTGCTGGAGACGTTCGCCGAAGGGCTGCGGATCGTCCAACGCCGACGGGCGCTGCGTGACTCGGCCAGCCGTGAGCTGCACCGGAGGGCACCGGCGCCCCGGCCCCGCGGCGACCTGCACGCCCGGGTCCGCCGCCGCTACCAGCCACTGCTCCACATGATCGAGTTGCTGGAGCAGCGCAGCACGCATGAGGGCGCGGTACGCGGCACCGGCATCGTGGCCGGCGAGGGCCGGTTGGCGAACCAGCCGGTGCTCTGGCTCCGGCTCGACCGGCAAGTTGCCTTCAACGAGGGACGTACGGTGGCGGTGTCCGGCCCGGAGGTGACGGCGGAGCTGCGACTGCTCTCGGCCGATCTCGACGGTGACGACCCGGTGCTCGCCCTGGCCGCGCCCCCCACGCCGATCGCGCCGTGGACCCAGGTGCGGCTGGAGCAGCAGGGCCGCTTCGCGCTTGGCAGACACAGCAAGGCGCTGGGCCGGTTCCTCGACGAGCAGGTCGAGGGCGACTGGGAACATCTGGCGCTGCTGCTCACCGCGCCGGCGCGGCTGCCGGCGGTCACGTTTCCACCGCTGCCGACGTACTTCGACGACCGGCTCAACCGGGAGCAACGGGCGGCGGTGGACGGCGCCGTCCGTACGCCGCACGTCTACCACGTGCAGGGGCCGCCCGGCACCGGCAAGACCACGGTGATCACCGAGGTGGTCCGCCAGCTCGTCGCCCGCGGTGAGCGGGTGCTGCTGGTCGCCCCGATGCACGTGGCCGTCGACGAGGTGCTGCGCCGCCTCGCCGATCAGCCGGGCGTCCTGGCGCTGCGGATCTCCTGGGACGAATCCCGGGTCGCCCGGGAACTCCGCCGGTACCTGCCCAAGGAGGTCAGCCGGACGTACCTGCGGCAGGCACGTCGACCGGCCACCTCGCAGGCCAGGCGCTGGCGGGCCGAGGCCGACCGCCTGCGGGAGGAGGGCGACGCGGCGGACGCGTTCCTGGCCGCCGACGCCCGGTGGCGGTCGGCCGCCGAGCGCCTGCGGTCGGCGGAGCGGGAACGCGGCGCCTGGCGGGATCGGCTGGCGGCCGACCTGTCCGCCAGCCGGGCCGGAGAGGCCGAGGCGATCCGGGCGCTGGACTGGCTGGCGACAGCGCTTCCCCCGGTGGCACAGCGGACCGAGATGCTCCGTGCCCAGCTCGCGGCGGTGCCGCTGAGCCGACGGCTGTGGTCCCGGATCCGGGCGGCCTTCGACTCGCCGGACGAGGTGGCCCGGCTCGACCAGACGTATCGGGCCAGCGAGGCCGAGCGCCGTCGGCTCGACGACAACAAGCGGTCCTGGACCGAGCGCCGGGCGGCGGCCCGGACCTGGACCGCCGAGCTGGAGGCGTGGCACGTCAGCGGGGAGCGGGACCACGGTGCGGAGGTGCGCCGCCGCCGGGCCGAGGCCCAGGCGGCGCGGGCCGACGCCGAGCACGCCGCAGACCGGGTACGGACGCTGACCGAGCACGATCCCACCGGCCGACCCGAAGCGGAGGTACGGCGCTGGCGAGACCGGCTCGCCGCCGAGCTGACCCGGCGCGAGCGGCGCATCCACCTGGAACGGCGCTGGTTCGAGCTCTCCGGGCTGGCCGAGGGCACCCCGGAGTCGTTGGTCGACCAGGTCGACGCCGACCTGCGCCGGTCGGCGAACCTCATCTGCTGCACCACCACCGGCGTGAACCGGGATCTCGGCGACGCCGACTTCGACACGCTGATTGTGGACGAGGCGAGCCGGGTCGTGGACAGCGAGTTCCTGATCGGGGCGGTCCGGGCCCGCCGCTGGGTGCTGGTCGGCGACGAGCACCAGCTCCCGCCGTACGTGGAGCCGGCCGACGAGCACCACTTGCATGCGCTCGCCGCGTTGCATCTGGCGGAACGTGGCGCCGCCGCGGACCTGCGGGCCGCGGTCGAGCACCTGGCCGCGATCTGGACCGAGGACGAGGAACTGCACCAGTTCCGCGCCGAAGCGGTGCTGGCGGCCGCGGAGCGGCTGCGGGATTCGGGCAGTTGGCGGGAACGGTACCGGCGCAGCTTCGAGGCCGCGTGGCGCCGGCTGGGCGAGGGTGGCGCGGATGCCGAACGTACGCTGCTGACGGCGATGCGCGGCCACCTGGTGCGAAGTCTCTTCGAGGTCTCGGTCGCGGGTGTGCCGCCGGCGCTGCGGCAACGACTGCGGGTGCAGCGCCGGATGATCGAGCCGATCGCCGCGCTGGTCTCCGCCCCGGTCTACGGCGGCGACTACCTCACACCGGACCGGCCGGACGTGACCCCGCTGCGGTACGGCGGCACCAACACCCCGGTGGTGCTTGTGGACACCTCGGTCTACGGCGGCCGGGCGAAGGAACGCACCGTCGGCAGCGGCTTCGTCAACGAACTGGAGGCGGACCTCGTCGTCCGGATGTGCCGCTCGTGGGAGGAGCGGCTGCGGCGGTCGGGCGGCGAGCGGGTGACGGTCAGCGTACTGACGTTCTATCGACGGCAGGCCACCGAGATCAGAGGTCGGCTCGGCGGCCCGGCATTCGACGACTTCCGGAGTCTCGACTTCCAGGTGGTCGACGCGATCGACAAGATCCAGGGGCAGGAGAGCGACCTCGTCTTCCTGTCGTTCTGCCGGGCGTCCGTCGGCCGGGGCACCCCGTCGGTCCGGTACGGCCGGTGGTTGCAGGACATCCGCCGGCTCAACGTCGCCTGCACTCGGGCCCGCCGGGGACTGGTGCTGGTGGGGCACGTCCCGACGCTACGCCGGCTGAACGGCGTACCGGCGGCGGAGGAGTTCTACCGCAACCTGTTCGGGCTGCTCGACGAGCGGCCCGAAATGGAGATTGCGAAGGGGCTCGGGTGAGCGTGTCAGGGCAGCGGACGAACGCGGTGGACGTCGCATGATCGAATTTGTGCCGGCCGATCCCCCCACTGAGCCGGAGCCGGGGACCGTCGCCGTGCTACCCGAGGTGCTGGTGCCGCTGTACTGGTGGCGTGGGGTGCCGTTCGACCGGGCCGCGCAGGTGCGGATGACACCGCTGGAACGATTCGTGCTGGAACTGGCGATGACCACCGGTCTGGCCGAGCCGGACGAGTTCTTCGAGATCACCGACCTGCCCGGGGCGACACTGCTGCCGGTGGCGGCGCGCCGGCTGGTCGCCGCCGGGGCACTGACGCGGGACGACTACGGGTATCGGCCCCTGTCGCCCGGCGCCGAGCGGGCCGCCCGAACCCAGACGGTCTACCGGAAACGACCGATCGCCTTGGACGTCGTGCTGTTGCCGCGTACCGGCGACCTGCTCGCGCTCGACCCCCGCTCGTCGGGCCTGCGTGAGGTCGAGCAGCTCCGCCTCCAATCGGCCGGGCACGCCCCGGTGCCACCCCGGCTGGCCACCAGCACGCTCGCCGACGAACTGCGCGCCCGGCTCGGCGCCGGCACACTCGCCGGGGTGGACCAGGAAACCACCGGCGTGCCTGAGTCCGCCGTCGAGTCACCGGTGATCAGCACGAATGGCTGGTGCCCGGTGTACCGGTGTCGGGGCGAGCTGCGCGCCGACGGCGACCGCCACCGGCCGGTCCTCATCCTGCCCGGGACCGCCAAGCGCGACCCGGTGAGCCTCGAACTGCCGGGAGCAGCAGGGCTCGCCGAGCATTGGCTCGGGCTGCTCGACGCGCTCCACGACCCGGCCATCCGGGCCCGGGCCTGGGACGGGCTGCTGGGCTGGACGAAGCGGATCGCGTTACGGATGGAGCGATCCGGCCCCTGCCGCTGGCGCTGCTCGATCTCCGGACCGATCGCCCGCCGCCTCACCGAGCAGGGCCGCAACCTGGCGCTGCCACTTGGGCTGGCCGCCCGGGACGACGACGCCGTCATCGAGGTGGCGATCGACCTGGTCGGCGCCGACCCGACCGCGGAGGCGCTGATCGAGGTGGACCGGCGCCTCACCGCCGCCGCCGAGCCGGGAGCCGACATCACGGCCCTGCCCCGGAGTTCCGAGCTACGCGACCGTGCCTGGCGTTTGGGATTCCCCGGTCTGGTGTATGCGCTGCGGGAGACGGAGGACTTCCGGTATGTCTGACCACGGTGACCCCGGAACCGACGTGATGCTCGATGAGCTGGACCTGGGGGCGGTGACCGCGCCCGAAGGATACTTCCTGCTCCGGGACGCACCCCGGAAGCCGTTCCTGGGCGCGCCCGACACCGATCGGGCGTACCGGCACCGGTTCACCTACCGCGGGTCGGTCACGTCGATCCGTCAGGCGGCGATCGAGCTGATCCAGGGCGCCCAGAACAAGATTTTTCTGGCCAGCTTCCGGATCGGCGACCGGGATCTGCTGGACGCGCTCTTCGCCGCCGTGGACCGGCTCCGGGGCGGGGTGTACGTCGTGACCTCGTGGACCGAGCAGTCGCTGAAGCGCGACCTGTCCAGCCTGGAGGACATCGACGACGTCGACGTGCAGACCCAGAAGAAGCGGTTCGACGAGCTGACCCGGCGTGGGATCGCGCTGCGCGGACACGAGGGCTGCCACGCCAAGTTCCTGGTCGTCGATGACAGCGTGGCGCTGGTCTCCAGCGCCAACCTGGAGACCAGCGCCCTGGCCGACACCGAGCGGAAACGGGCCACCGGTGAAAACGGGGTGCTGGTCGGCGACCCGGCGGAGGTGGACCGGCTGTCCCGGTTCTTCACCCGGCTCTGGTTCGCCGGCTGCACCTGGGCCGCCCTGCCCGGTACGGAGTACGCGCTGCACCGGCGAACTCCGGCACCGAGCCCGGTCACCGTGCCACCGCCGGCCGGCGGGCCGGGCGTGATCTGGACGTACGACGGTGACGACGCGGACGGGTCGCACCGGGAACGGGGCATCCTCGCCGCCCTGCACGACGTGATCGGTCGGGCCCGACGGGAACTGCTGCTCGCCACCTTCAGCCTGGTCGGCATCCGGGACCGGCCCGAGCTGCTGCTCGATCCGCTGCGCCGGGCGATGGCCGCGCACGACCTCGACGTACGGCTGCTGGTCCGGGCCCGCAACAACGTTCCGGAGCACCGGGCCGACACCGGGGCACTGGCCGAGCTCGGCGTGACGATCCACGGCGACTCGGACACGCACGCCAAGGGCGTGATCGCCGACGGCCGGTACGGGGCGCTCTTCTCGGCGAACTTCGACGCGGTGCACGGCATGTTCTCCGGCGTCGAGGTCGGCGCCCGGCTCGACGGCCGGCCCGCGCTGGCCGAGGCGCGGCGATACTTCCGGCATGCCATGGACCACGCCGACCTGACCTTCGTGCCGGCGCCCACACAACACGAACTCGACCGCGCCCTCGGCGCCCGGTGGCGGCGCCGTTGGCCGCACGGTGCCCGCCTGACGGTGTCGGCAGCCGAGGCCGACTGGCGACGGCTGGTGGACGCGGCGACCACCGGCCCGGTGCTCTGGGAAGAAGAGCAGGATCTCCGGCTGTACGTCGGGGATGTCGTCGCCACGCTCCGCCCGGGCCGATCGGCGCGGTTCCGGCTCACAGTGGCGGGGAGCCGACCCGATGCCGTCACCCGGATGCGGGACTGGTACGCCGAACGCCCCGGCTCCGGCACCGCGCGGAAGAAGCGGGGTTGCTGCCCAGCGCTGCTGACCCGGCTGCGTTGAGCCGCTCGGATGTCTGCGGTCCGGTCGCTGCACCAGCGGCGGCGCCGGTCAGCAGCGCACCGCCACCCGAGCGACCGCACGGTCCGCGGCCCCGGTGACACGTCGTTCCGGCCGTCGATGCCCAACGCCAGCAGGCTCACCGGGCCTGTCTCGCTAATACGGCAGCCGCCGTTTGAGATGTCGCTGGTGGGGCCGGGTAGACGAGGTGCGGCCACCGCGTGATCGTCTGTCTGCTGTGGACATGACTTCAGATCTGGCGGTGGCCGCGTGCCACAGCGTAAACC
>NZ_LEKG01000242.1:0-8117 GCF_001029515.1 Micromonospora sp. RV43
ATCCTGGACCTCCCGCCCGCTACCCCGGAGGACCTGGCCGAGACCGGCCGGCGGGTGACGGCGGCGGGCGCCCGCTGGTCGGCGCACGTGGCCGATCAGCGCGACATCGGCGCGGTACGCGCTGTCGCCGAGGCGGTGGAACGCGAACACGGCGGCGTGGACGTGCTGTTCGCCAACGCCGGCATCCAGGCGTTCGCGCCGCTGCTGGAGATGACCGACCGGCACTGGCACGACCAGATCGACGTGAACCTCACCGGCGCCGCGAACGTGCTGCGGGTCTTCGCGCCGTTGCTGGTACGTCGCGGCAGCGGGCGGATCGTGGTCACGTCGTCCACCCAGGGGCAGCACGGCACGACGAACGGGTCCGCGTACTCGGCGTCCAAGTGGGGACTGATCGGGCTGGTCAAGTCCGCCGCGCTGGAACTCGGGCCGCACGGCGTGACGGTGAACGCGGTGATCCCGGGGCTGGTCGACACCGCCCTGACCCGGCACCGGGACCGGTACGTCCAGGCGCTCGTCGAGGCGGGCAAGCCGGCCTCCGGTGACCTGGCTCAGGTGGAGGACGCCGCGATTCAGGCGCTGCGGTCGAAGACGCCGCTCGGCGTGCCGTGGGTGGAGCCGGAGGACGTGGCGCCGCTGGTGGTGTTCCTCGCCTCCGACGCCGCGCGGATGGTCAGCGGCACGTCGTTCGCCGCGACCGCCGGCGACAGCGCCCACGTGACCGCCTGACCTCGCCGGGCTGCCGCTGCCGGCGGTCGTGGCTAGGCTCGGGCGATGCATCGATCGAGGTTGTACGCCCTGATCATCGACGCGCCGCAGGACGAGGCGGGGGAGTGTGCCGCGTTCTGGTCCGCCGCGCTCGGCGCGAGCCTGCGTACCGATCCGGCCGAACCGGAGTTCACCGGCCTGGCCGACGTGGTGCCGGGGCTGGTCACCGCCGTGCAGTCGGTCGACGACGCGCCCCGTCACCATCTCGACATCGAGACCGACGACGTGGCCGCCGAGGTGGAGCGGCTGTGCGGGCTGGGCGCCACGCCGGTGTCCCGTTGGCTCGACTGCCACGTGCTGCGCGCGCCGGGTGGGCACCTGCTCTGCGTCATCCCGGTGGCCGGCGACAGCGAGGTGTTCGAGGCCACCGCGACCCGCTGGCCGTGAACCGGTAGGCACGAGCCGGCGCCCCGGCCGCGCGGGCCGGGGCGCCGGAACCGTGGGTCAGGAGCCGTACGGCAGCGTGACCGTCGAGGCGTTGCCGACGCCGAGGATCGTGGGCGCGCCACCGATGGCGTTCCACACCTCGACGCGTACCGTGCCGCCGGACAGGTTGCCCAGCGTGCCGGTGGCCGAGAGCAGGCCCTGGGTCTGCCGGTAGCGCTCCGCACCCGGGATCGGATCGGTGGCGAAGTACCGGTAGGTCTCCACCCGCTCGACGCTGCCGTTGCCGGTCAGGTCGTACGAGACCCGGATCTGGACGCCGTTGCCGATCGCGGTCCCCGCGTCGACGGCCAGGTCGAACGCGGTCGCCCCGCCGGTGTACGTGCCGGTCAGCCCGGTGGCGGTGAACACCTGCGGGTTGGCCGGTGTGCCGTCGGAGTTGCCGTTCGCCGCCGCCACGTTCACCGTGCCGGCGGTGCCGGCGCTGCCGTCCAGCCCGCCGCCCGTACGCAGGTAGCGGACCGGTGTCAGCGGGGTGCCGGTACTCGGAGTGGGGCTGGCGGTGGTCGGCGTCGGCGTCGGCGTCGGGCTGGCCGTGGTCGGCGTCGGACTGGCGGTCGTCGGGGTCGGCGTCGGCGTCGAGGTCGGCGGCGGACCGGTCGGCACGGTCACGCCGCCGGTGGCGTCGCCGCCGCTCCACGCGTACGCCCCGGAGGTGGCCGTCCTCCCGGCCGGCACGGTGAGCGTGGTGCCGTTGGAGAACGTGACTGTGAGCGGCCGGGCGGTGATGTTCGACGCCACGTAGGTGCGGGCGCCGTTCTTGACGAACACCTTCGCCAGCGGGTGGTTCGCGGTGACCGTGGTGTCCACGGTGCCGAGCGCGGCGAGGTTGCGGATCCAGTGGAACGTGTGTGCCTTGCTCTCGCCCTCCTCGCTGGTGAACCCGCTGTTCGCCCGGAAGTTGCGCAGCGCCTGCTCGCCGTCGCCGAGGGCCAGGAACTCCCAGATGATGTCCTGCCACACGGTCGGCGGGCCGCCCTTGTTGGTGACCAGCTCGGCGTAGTTGGCCTTGACGTACTCGGGGTGGTCGCCCAGGTAGAGGTGACCGCCGGTGATCGGCAGCATGTTGATGCCCTGGATCATCTCCGGCGCGGAGGAGAACCAGGTCGCGTACGCCCCGCCGTCGCCCCACACCATGCCGACCGTCTTGTGCCCGAACGCGGCCGGGAAGTTCTGGTCGTACACGTCGAACCAGTACTCGGAGATGGCCGCCGACTGCGTGGTCCACAGGTAGACCCCGGCGTCGCGGACGGCGGTGTCGCCGGTGGCCTGACCCCACTGGATCAGCGCGTTGGCGAAGTTCATCCCCTCCGAGGAGGACTCCTGGTTGTTGCCGGCGAAGAACGGCGCCAGCCCGGAGGCCCAGTCGTGCCCGGCGTAGATGTCGAAGTCCCGCAGGTAGGGGAAGCGGCTGTCGGCGCGGTCGTAGTTGTTGGCGTCGCGGATGAGCAGGTCGATCATGCCGCCGTAGCGGCTGTCGTCGGCCCAGCCCGGGTCGAACTTGGCGACAGTGGCGGCGGCGGCGATGAAGTAGCCGTAGTGGAAGTGGTGGTCGTTGAGGTCCTCGTCGGAGCCGTACGAGGCCGGGTAGCCGATCAGCGTGCCCCAGTTGCGGTCGTAGTAGAACAGCTGGCTGGTCTCGCCCGAGCCGGCGGTGAGCCAGTTGGTCAGCCGGTTCTTCATCGCGGTCACCGCCGCGTCGCGGACCGGGGTCTGCCCGAGCTGGTCGGCGATCTCGGCGATCCGGGCGGCCCGGCCGAGTCCCTTGCCCGCCCAGTAGGTGTCCCGGCCGCTGACGCCCTCCGGGTTGCCCTGCTCGGCGTTGAGGTAGCCGGTGACGGTGGCCAGGTCCGCGCCGCTGGAGTCGCCGACGGCGGGCACCTCGGGCAGCACACCGGTGAAACGCATCGTGGTGGTGAACGACGGCACGCCGGTGAGCACCCGCATGGCGCCGCGCGCCGAGACGTACGTCGGGGTGATCGGGGTGGCGCCGGTGAGGCTGCGCCACTGGTGCGGGTAGAGCGCCACCACTGTCTTCGTCTCGCTGCCCTCGCGGGGCGTGGTGGTGAACGCGTACGTGGTGCGCACCGTTCCCGCCGACGGGTCGTACGTGTAGCTCATCCGGGTGCCGGTGACGTGGGCGTGGGCGTACCGGCCGTAGGTGTCGGCCAGGGCGGCCCGGTCGCCGCCGCCGGGCAGCACCGCGACCGAGAAGTACCCCTTGCCGGCCAGCGTCGAGCTGATGCCGGCGCCGTTGACGGTCCAGGTCGCGCCGGTCGGTGCGTACGCGACGTAGTCGTGGCCGTTGACAGTGAAGCCGATGGTGGCGCCGGAGTTGCGCCACACGGTGGGCGTCGCGGTGGCGGTGAGCTGCGCGGTGCCGCCGCTGACCGTGTAGTAGCTGAACGGCAGCCCGTGGCCGATGGTGGCGCGCATGGTGCGGCTGCCGTCGCTCCAGTCGGCGGTGACCGTCCAGTCGCTCCAGCCGGCCGCCTTGACGACCGGCGCGGACAGTCCGGGCATCCCGACGCGGACGTCCTCGCCGTACGGGTAGTGGAACTCGCCGACGCCGGTCGCGGTGCCGCTGATGGCCGGGGTGGTGGTGTACGACAGGCCGAGCCCGTTGTTCTCGGCCTTGAACGCCAGCGGGTGGGCGTGCAGGTTCTCGCTGCCGGCGCAGTTGTTGCGCTTCCAGATCAGCGACGACCACCAGTCGTTGGTGGGGATGGCGCCGGCGGGCGCGTCGGGGGTGGTGAAGATGCGCGGGTTGGTGCTGATCGCGCCGCAGCCCTTGGGCAGCTGGGCGCCGGGCGGCAGCGTCTCGGTGTAGCTGCCCGCGCCGACGGCGCCGGCGGTGGCCGTGCCGCCGCCGCCGGCCACGGCGCCCAGCAGGCCGGCGGCGAGCACGGACGCGGCGACGAGGGCGGTCGCCCGCAGACCGCGACGGCGGGCCGGGGACGGGACGGGCGCGGTCGGGGGTACGGGGTCGGGGGAGAAGTCCCGCAGGAGGTTCATGGAGGTCCCCTTCACGAGGAGAAGGCGGGGTACGAAATGGTGTTCCGGCAGTCGTGAGAGCGCTCTCTTGAGAAGGGACAGTAAGGTTCGGGTTACGGCTCCGTCAATGTCTTGTTACCAAAGAGAGCGCTCTCCCGTGCGCACGGAAGGCTCTCCGGTCACCTCGCGAAGCGCCCTGACCAGCGTCGACGGCCCGCACGAAGCGCCGCCCCCGACCGAGGCGGCCGGGGGCGGCGCGAGGACGCGTACGCCTACGCTGAGTCAGGCGGCGGTGGCGGCGAGACTCCGCGCGTCGGTGCGTGCCGCAGCCGTGCCCGGCTCACCGGCGGCACCGGCTCGACCGGCGCCCGGCTGCCCGGCGACCGGCCGCGACGCGGACTGCGGCGAGCCGGCGGACTGCCGGGGCGCGGCGGGCTGCCGCGGCGTCCGGGCGGCGCTCAGCCCCGCCTGCGCGTTGTTCCAGGCCGCGCACGGCCACGCCGCCCCGACGCAGCTCGGGCTGGTGCAGACGCGCTCGGCGTCCGGCTGGTGCGCGTCGGCCACCGCGGCGGCCAGGTCCCACAGCAGCGGATCGGTCACCTCCGCGGGGCGGTCGGCGACGCGGTCTGTGCTGGCTTCGGACATGATTCGGTCCCCCTGTCGTGAACGGCCCCCACCTGTTTCCGGAAACCGCCCCGGCCAAACCTGCGCCCGCCGGGACGTGGACATAGGCTGGCCGGCGTGGCGAGGTACTACGACCTGCATCCGGACAACCCCCAGCCCCGCGTGATCCGGCAGGTGGTGGACCTGCTGCGCGCCGACGGGGTGATCGCCTACCCGACCGACTCCTGCTACGCGCTCGGCTGCCGGATCGGCAACCGCGACGGCGTGGAGCGGATCCGGGAGATCCGGCGGCTCGACGACCGGCACCCGTTCACCCTGATGTGCGCCGACTTCGCCCAGCTCGGCCAGTTCGTCAAGCTCAGCAACGCGGTCTTCCGGCAGGTCAAGTCCGTCATCCCGGGCAGCTACACCTTCCTGCTGCCGGCCACCGCCGAGGTGCCCCGCCGGTTGCAGGACCCGCGGCGCCGGGTGGTCGGGGCGCGCGTACCCCGGCACACCGTGACCCAGGCGCTGCTCGCCGAACTCGGTGAGCCGCTGCTGACCAGCACGCTGCTGCTGCCCGGCGAGGACGAGCCGATGACCCAGGGCTGGGAGATCAAGGAACGGCTCGACCACCTCGTCGACGCCGTGGTCGACGCCGGGGACTGCGGGCTGGAGCCGACCACAGTGGTCGACCTGTCCGGCCCCGAGCCGGAGATCCTGCGCCGCGGCGCCGGCGACCCGGCCCGCTTCGAGTAACGATCACCCGTTCCGCCCCGCCGGGCCGCCGCCGTAGGGCACCGTGATCCCCGGCGGACGGTGACGGGGGTACGGCGTGGAAGCACTCGTGCTGATCACGGTGCTGGGTGCCACCGTGCTCGTCGGCACCACGATCGGCGGTCGCTACAGCGTCGCGCCGCCGGTCCTGCTGATCGCGATGGGCGCGCTGATCGGCCTGCTGCCGCCGTTCGAGAACCTGATCCTCGAACCCGAGGTCGTGCTGGTGCTGTTCCTTCCGGCGATCCTCTACCGGGAGAGTCTGGTCATCAGCCTCCGCGAGATCCGGGCCAACCTCACGGTGATCGTCGGGCTCGCCGTCGTGCTGGTGATCGTCACGATGGTCGCCGTCGCGTACACCGCGCAGGCCCTCGGCGTGCAGCCGGCCGCTGCGTGGGTGCTCGGGGCCGTCCTGGCGCCGACCGACGCCGCCGCCGTGGCCGGCCTGGCCAAACGGATGCCGCGCGGCATCCTCACCACGCTCCGCGCGGAGAGCCTGGTCAACGACGGTACGGCGCTGGTGCTGTTCGCGGTGGCGGCGGGCGTGGTCGCGGGCGGTACGGTGCCCGGTGCGCTGACGCTCAGCGGCGAGTTCGTCGGCAAGTCGGCCGGCGGGGTGGCCGCGGGCCTGCTCGTCGGCGCGGTCGTGGTGCTGATCCGCAAGCACGTGGACGACCCGATGCGCGAGGGCGGGCTGAGCATCCTCACCCCGTTCGTCGCGTTCCTGCTCGCCGACGCGGTGCACGCCAGCGGGGTGCTCGCGGTGGTCGTGTCCGGGCTGCTGCTGTCGTACGCCGCGCCCCGGGTGATCCGGGCCCGTTCCCGGGTCACCGCGTTCGCGTTCTGGGACCTCTCCACCTTCATGATCAACGGTGGGCTGTTCGTGCTGCTCGGCACGCAGGTGCCGCGCTCGCTGCGCAGCATCACCAGCCACTCGCCGACCGCGTCGCTCGGCATCGCGGTTCTCGTCGCAGCGGTCGTGGTGGCGATCCGCCTGCTCTGGGTGCACCTGTCGGTGTCGGCGCTGCAACGGGTGGACCGGCGGGAGTCGAGCCGGGCGCGGCACTTCGACGGCCGGATGCGTACCGCCGTGGGCTGGGCCGGGTTCCGGGGTGCCGTCTCGCTCGCCGCGGCGCTCGCCGTGCCGGTCACCATGCACGACGGGAGCCCGGTACGCGAACGTGACCTGATCATCTTCGTCACCGTCGTGGTGATCGTGCTGATCATGCTGGTGCAGGGCACCACGTTGCCCGCGGTCGTGAGCTGGGCCGGCCTGACCGGCGACCGGGAACGCGACGAGGAGGTGCGCTGGGCCCGGATCCGGGCCACCGAGGCGGCACTGGAGGCGCTGCCCCGGGCCGCCAGCGACGTGGGCGCCACCCAGGACACCGTGGACCGGCTGCGCGCCGACTACGAGGACCACCTGGCCGACGCCCGCGACCCGGGTGGCGAGGACGCGGAGGCGGAGCGGGAGATGGCCCGCCGGCTGCGGCTTCGGGTGCTCGACCACAAGCGGCAGGAGATCACCCGGCTGCGCAACACCAGGCAGATCGACGACGCGGTGCTGCGGCAGCTCCAGGCGGCCATCGACATCGAGGAGATCCGGCTGCTCGGCCCGGAGATGGAGGAGTGAGCGACGCCGCCCGCGCCGGACGTCCGGCGCAGGCGGCGGCCCGCTCAGCGTGCGTCGACGGCGACAGCCGTGTACGGGGTGGCCGGCGTCGGCGGGGTGGAGAACCGGGCGTTGGGCAGGTAGAGCCGCCCGAGGGCGCTGGCGACGGTGGTCGGCACGTCGAAGTCCGGATCGGTGAGCACCCGGCGCAGCACACCGGTGGTGCCGGCGCGGTTCAGCTCGACCGCGGCGACCTGGTTGAGCCGGTTCTGCACCACGTACAGCGTGCGGCCGAGCAGCAGCAGGCCGTCGCCGTTGACGAACGTGCTCCCCGGCACGTCGACGGTGGTGGTGACGCCGGTGGCCGGGTCCACCCGGAACAGCGTGCCGGTGTTCGACTGCACGACGATCAGCGCCCGCCCGTCCGGCGTGGGCGCGATGCCGTTGAGGTTGATGCCGGTGCCGGTCTGCTGGAAGTCGCCGGTCAGCGGCAGCGTGGTGAAGCCGCCGGCGGGCGGCAGCGTGCCACCGCGCCCCAGCGGCAGGCGGTACAGCACCGGCCGGTTCGAGTCGGTGAACCAGGCGGCGTCGCGGGTGAGCGCCACGTCGTTGACGAACGTCGGCGCATCGGCGAACCGGTAGCTCGCGAGCACGGCGCCGGTGCGCGTGTCGATCACCCGGGCGTCACCGGCGGTGCCGCCGGCGACGAAGAGCCGGCCCCGCGGGTCGACCTTCAGGCCGAGCGACGGCGTGCCGGTGGCGGGGCTGACCTGCCGGCCCGCTCCGGTGATGAGGTCGGCGCGGTAGATCTCGCCGGTGGCCCGCGACCCGAACCAGGCGTACCGGCCGGCGGCGGCGACGCCCTCCGGCTGGAAGCCGTCGGGCAGCGCGATGACGCTCGGGCGGCGGTCGTGGATCG
>NZ_LEKG01000243.1:0-8080 GCF_001029515.1 Micromonospora sp. RV43
CCACCAGCGCCAGGATGGCCAGCGCGAGGCTGCCGGAGATGTCCACCCGGGCGGCCTCCGACGCCCACATCAGCAGCGCCACCGCGGCCAGCACCGCAGCCCCGAACACCACCATCGCCGCCACCGGCGCCAATTGCACGCCGGCCAGCCGCACAACCACCGCCGGGGCGGCGACGGCCAGGGCGATCCCGATACGGGCGGCGGCGCCCCGTCCGCTGACGGTCATTTCGATCTCAGCGCTCACCGCTCCCCCCGGCGATCCTCGAGCCCTGGATGTCGTCGGCTGCCCGGACAGTGACGGGCACGTTGCGCAGGCTTAGCCACACCGCGACCGCAACGCCGCAGATCAGGAAGGTGTCGGCCAGGTTGAACGTCGGCCACCAGTCCAGGTACAGGAAATCGACCACATGTCCTCGGCCCAGACCCGGAGACCGGAACAGCCGGTCGACCAGATTCCCGGCCGCTCCGCCTGCCACCAGGCCGAGCGCCACCGCCCACCCACGGTGGGTAACTCTGCGCCCATACCAGGCGATGCCCGCGATGACGGCCACCGTGACGACGGTGAAGACCGGAGTGATACCGGTACCGACCGAGAACGCCGCGCCCGGGTTGCGGGTCAGCCGCAGCGCCAACCCGGCGAACAGATCGACGCTGCGGCCCGGCAGCCACGCCGCGGCCGCGCTCTTGGACGCCACGTCCACCGCCAGCGCGGTCATCGCTGCCCCTGCCAGCCACGCCACCCGCTGCGGCGGGGCCTGCACAGCGGTCACTGGGCGCCGTCGCCGTAGGTGGGGCACAGCGCCACCGTCTCCCCGGTCGCGGCCAGCAGCGACTCGGCGGCCGACAGTACGGCCATCAGCTCCACGCGCGTCAGGAAGTAGAAGGACTGGCGACCGACCGCCCGATAGTCCACCAGGCCGCAGTCACGCAGGCAGGCCAGATGCGCCGACACCGTTGACTGCGCCCAACCCAGCTCCCGGACGAGATCCACCACCCGCGCCTCACCGTCGGCCAGCCGGCGAACGATCGCCAGGCGGGTCGGATCCGCAAGCCCGCGGAACAGTGCCGCAGCGGGGGCGAGAGTCTCTCGCTCCACCTGTTGTCTCATCGCCATGCGGCGATGCTAGCGCATTATTCGGGTTGGCATCGCGCGATCGCGATCACATCGTATCCACGTGATGCTGGCATGGATCTTTCGCGGATCCCCGGCATCGACAGCCGTGTCGTTCTTCGCGCTGGCCGCCTACGTCACGGTCGAGTCGGTGCGCGCGCTCGCCGGTGGCGGGGAAGCCGAGCACTCCACCGTGGGTTTGGTCCTGGCCGGCCTGTCGCTGCTCATCATGCCCGTGCTGTCTCATGCGCAGCGGCGGGCCGGGCGCGAGTTGGGTTCCCGGTCGGCGGTGGCCGACTCCAAGCAGACCCTGCTCTGTACCTACCTGTCGGCGGTACTGCTCGTCGGCCTGGGCTTCAACAGCCTGTTCGGCTGGTCATGGGCTGATCCCCTGGCCGCGCTGGTCATCGCCGCCGTTGCGATCAAGGAGGGGCGAGAGGCATGACGTGGGGACGCCTGCTGTGCGGTGCCGGTCAGCGGAGCGAACTCGCTTACTTTCCAGGCTGAGGGCGCCGGCGCCTGCGGGTGCAAGCCCGGCTGTGCCTGCTGCACGAGCGAGGCCAAGTGATCTTCCAGCGCATGCCCGAACCGGTAGGCGTCGTGTTCGACGCCGAGCTGTTCACCGCGCGCACCGCGACCGATTCCGCTGCCGCCTGGCGCGCAGCCGAACGCGCTCACATCCTGTCCCAGCCCTGGCCGTGGCGGCACACCGTCACCCACGCCGTGATGCTCAAACGAGCACCACGCGAGCGCGACGTGGTCGAAGCGGTGGGCCAGGCGGTCCGGCTCGCGGTGGCCGGCCCAGGATCAGCCGTCGGCCGCTACCCGGAAGGCAACACGGGACGGGCCCGCGTCCCCCTCACCCAGCTGATGCGGGTGCCAGATGACTTGGCGGCCATCCTGTCGCACCGAGCTGAGTGACCAGGTGGGCAGAAGCTCCGGCCAGGCGGCTAGCTGGCCCGTGGGGCGTACATGATGACGGCGACTCCGACAAGGCAGATGGCTGCGCCGATGATGTCGTAGCGGTCGGGGTGGAACTTGTCGACGACCATGCCCCAGGCGAGAGAGCCGGCGACGAAGATGCCGCCGTAGGCGGCCAGGATGCGGCCGAAGTTCGCGTCGGGTTGGAAGGTGGCGACGAAGCCGTAGACCCCGAGTGCGATGACGCCGGCCGCGACCGAGAGCAGGCCCCGGTTTTCCCGCCAGCCCTGCCACACCAGCCAGGCGCCGCCGATCTCGGCGAGCGCGGCGAGCAGGAACAGCAGGATCGAGCGGGCTACCGTCACGCGTCCGACCGTAGCGTGACTACCTCGCGCTCGCGCTGGTCACTCTGCCCGCAGGAGCAGTTGCGGCCGGCGCAGCCGGTGGTGTGGCGGCGTTTGCTGGCCCACCACCAGGACAGGCCGGCGAGCACGGCCAGGGCGAGGGCGACGCCGGGCAGGAAACGGTTGGCCGCGGCCCAGCCGGCACCACCGAGGATTCCGGCGGCCAGCAGTGGCGGCAGCACGCAGCAGGCGGCGCAGGCGGCTCCCGCGAGTCCGGTCATGCCGGAGGGGAGCAGGCGGCGCAGCCGGTTAGCAGGTGTCGGCACGGTCGTTCCTTTCGGCGAGTTCAGCAAACGGCAGGGGGCAGCAGGCGCTGCCGGCGCAGGCGACCAGGTCGTCGCAGCCGGCCGAGATGGCGGCGCGCAGGGTGTCGCGGATGACGGATAGGTCGGCCAACTTCTGTTCCACCTCGGCGAGCTTGTCCTTGGCTCGTGCCTGGAGGCCGGTGTCGGGTCGACCGTTGTGCTGGTGTTGGCCGGCGGCGAGGAGGTCGGCGACCTCGTTGAGGGTGAAGCCTAGGCGTTGCGCGGTCTTGATGATCCGCAGCAGGGTGACCGTGTCGGACGGGTAGAGCCGATGCCCGCCGGGCGACCGCTGCGGGGAGGCGAGCAGCCCTCGGCGCTCGTAGTAGCGCAGGGTTTGCAGGTTGACCCCGGCCGCGTCGGCCAGCTGGCCGCTGCGCAGCCCTGATCCGCTCATCGCTGAACCCGGACAGCCCGCTGGGCTAGGGCATCAAGCACGTCGACGTGTGCTGCCGGTACTCGAACGTCCAGCGTCAGTGAGTTCAAGTCGGGTCGCGCGATGTCGAACGTGAAGAACGAGCAGCAAGACGATTCACGGGCTGCCAGATCCCGCGCCGTCTTTTCGACCTGCTCCGCGCCGTCGAGGTGCAACCGCAGATGCTGTGCCGACAACCGCTCGGCACCCCGCACCGCGTCCCGGAAGAACTGATCGAACTCGGCGAGCCGCAGCGGCCGTTCGGCGGTCGGCAGGGTGCAGGCATCTGGCACCCAGGAGTCATCCGTCGTGACATGTTGGTCGCTCATGCAACGACGGTAAGCCTGTACCTAGGTATCAGATGCAAGCCCTGGTTCAGGAGAAGGACCAGGCTGCCGGCAGGCCGTCGGACACGGCCAACCAACGATGACCATTGGGTCGGCAATTGCCACGGTTGAGAAGCGGCTTACCGGGCAGCGACGCCGGCTGGGCGCCCACGGGTGCATACCAGTGTCCCTGCTCCTCGACCACGGTGTCGCCACAGATCCGATCAGCCCGGGCATCATTTGATGAGGCAAGGCCTTGTCGGCGTGGTCGACGCGGCCGTGACCAGAACGGACGCCATTGTCGGCACCCGCAGGAGCGAAAGCCGGCCTTCGAGGGTGCCGGTCAGCGGGCCTTCTTCGTCGTCCGCTTGCGGGGCGGCGTCAGCAGGTCGGCGATCGCCGCGATCGCGGACGGCACCAGTCGGTAGTACGCCCAGACGCCGCGCTTCTCGCGCTCGATCAGGCCGGCCTCGGTGAGGATCCGCAGGTGATGACTCACGGCCGGCTGGGACAGACCAAGCGGCGCGGTGAGGTCACTCACGGACGCCTCGCCGTCGGGAGCGGACTGGATCAGACTGAGCAGTCGCAGCCGGGCCGGGTCGGCGAATGCCTTCAGCACTCCCGCGAGCCGCTCGGCATCGGCACGCTTGATCGGCTCGCCGGCAAGCGGCGAGACGGCAGGCGTAGCTGTTTTCGCAGTTGGCACGTCTTCCATCGTTGCACCAACACCATCGATAGGCCGCTGGAACCAGGACCCGGTCACCGTCAGGTTGCGGGTAGGGAGCCCTGTCGGCTCGTCCCGGCCGTGTCAGGGGCCGGATGGGCGGTGCCGGCGTCGGCCCAGCGTGACGTGGAACTTGGGCCACTCGGCATGATGATCCGCGGACGAAGGAGGTGCCGGGCGTGCCCGGATCGTGTGACGTGGTGGTCGTCGGGGGCGGGCAGGGTGGCCTGGCGGCGGGCTACTACCTGCGCCGTGCCGGTCTGGATTACGTCATCCTCGACGCCCAGTCTCAGCCGGGTGGCGCGTGGGGGCATGGCTGGGACTCGTTGCGGTTGTTCTCGCCGGCCGAGTACAGCCCGCTGCCGGGGTGGGGGATGCCTCGGCAGGAGGGCGAAGACTTCCCGACCGCCGGGCACGTCGTGGACTATCTGCGGGCGTACGAGCAGCGGTACGACCTGCGGGTGCGCCGGCCGGTCCGGGCACATGAGGTGCGGCGAGCCGGGGAGCGCCTGGCGGTGGAGACCGACGCTGGGAGATGGCTGGCCCGGTACGTCATCTCCGCCACCGGTACGTGGGAGTGCCCGTCCGTGCCCGACATCCCGGGCCGTGAGGAGTTCGCCGGCCGGCAGCTGCACACGGTGAACTACGCCTCGCCGGAGGAGTTCCGGGGGCAGCGGGTCGTGATCGTCGGCGGAGGTAACTCCGCGGCGCAGATCCTGGCGGAGGTGTCCCGGGTCGCTGAAACCACCTGGGTCACCTTGCGGCCGGCGCGGTTCATGCCGGACACCGTCGATGGTCGGGTGCTGTTCGGTGTGGCCACCCGTAAGGCCGCCGGTGGTGCCGGTGGCGGCGTCAGCGACCTTGGGGACATCGTGATGGTGCCCAGCATCCGCGACGCGCGGGAGCGCGCGGTCCTGCACTCCCGTCCGATGTTCGTGCGGCTCACCGACCGCGGCGTGCGTTGGGCGGATGGCGCAGAGCAGCCCTGCGAGGCCGTCATCTGGTGTACAGGTTTCCAGCCCGACCTCGCCCACCTCGCGCCGCTGCTGCCCGGATGGCGGCAGGGGAAGGTGGCGGTCGAGGGCACCCGGTCAATGGACGAGGCCCGCCTTTACCTGCTTGGCTACGGCGATTGGACGGGGCCGGCGTCAGCCACGCTGGTGGGTGCCGGCCGCACAGCGAAAGCGACGGTCGCCGACATCGCCACTCGACTGCGCGCAGCTTAGCGTGCCTCTTGACAGGTCGGCTGCCCGCCGGCCGAGGTGGCGACGCGGCAAGCGGGAGTGCAGGCGAGCGACAACGACGGCGACGCGGAACCAGACGAGGGCCTGCAGCCGTCAGGGGAGGTCGGCGGTGCGGGCGCTGACCCATCGCTGCGCGGCCGTTTGCACGGCGTCCCAGGGGCTGCCCAGCGGCGGGGTGTAGGACAGGTCGAGGTCAGTGAGGGCGTCGACAGTCATGCGGTGGTGCAGGGCGCCGGCGTAGATGTCCACGCGGGTGGCGACTGCGGTGTCGCGGTGGCCGACGAGCTGGGCGCCGAGCAGCTGTCCGCTGCGCTGGTCGCCGGTGATCGCGATCGTGACCGGTTTGGCGCGCGGGTAGTAGGCCTTGTGATCGTCGACGCGGGCCACGTGCGTGGCGGGATCGAATCCGTGCTCTCGGGCATCGGCGTCGCGCAGACCGGTCCGGGCGGCTACGAGGTCGAAGACTTTGACCGCCTGGGTGCCCAGCGAGCCGGCGAACTGCCGGTCGCCGCCGGTGGCATTTTCTCCCGCCACGCGGCCCTGCTTGTGCGAGGTGCTGCCGAGCGGCAGGTACGTGTTCGTGTCCAGGAGCCGGTGGTAGGTGTGCACGCAGTCCCCGGCGGCGTAGACGTCCGGCACCCCCGTGCGCATGTGCCGGTCCACCGCAATCGCCCCGCGCACTCGGAGCCGGACGCCGGCGGTCTGCGCGAGCGCGGTGTCGGGCCGGACTCCGACGACGACAAGCACCACGTCGGTGATCTGGCTGAAGCTGCCGCTATCGCCGAGCTGGTTGGTGGAATGGCCGGTGACCTTCAGCCGGCCGCCCTCGCGTGCCACCTCAGTGACGGTGGTGTCGGTGACGACGCGCACGCCGTGGCGTGTCAGTTCGTCGGCGACCAGCGTCGCCAGCTGCGGGTCGACGGTTCCCAGCACCTGCGGGATCTGCTCGACCACGGTGACCTGCAGGCCTCGGGCGTGCAGGGCTTCGGCCATCTCCAGCCCGATGTAGCCCGCTCCCACGATCAGCGCGGATTCCGGGCCCCGCTGCAGCGTCTCGGCAAGGGAGAGGGTGTCGTCCATGGTGTGCAGCAGATGCACCCCGTCGGCCGGTGTGAGCTCGTGCAGGCCGGCGATCGGCGGGCGGACCGGGACGGCGCCGGTTCCGATGATGAGCCGGTCGTAGCGGAGCTCTTCGTCACGCCCGCCTGGCCCACTGACCGTGACGGTGCGGGACGTGGGATCGATGTGCCGGGCGCGGGTGTCCAGGAGTAGTCGCAATCCGGCGTGTTCGAGGTCGTCGCGTGTGCGGTGGGCAAGGTTCCGCCAGTCGGGCACGTCGCCGGAGATGTGGTACGGGATGCCGCAGATCGAGTAGTTGGGGAAGGCGTCGGCGGCGACCACAGTGGTCTCGACGGACGGGTCGACATGTCGGGCGCGTAGCCCGGCGCTGACGCCGGCATCGCTGCCACCGATGATCAGAATGTGGGTCATGATGCCTCTCCCATCGGCGGCCCTGGACGGGCATCTCACCGCTTAGGTTGCCTGCTTGGCCACGCTGCCCAACAGCAGCCAGCGGGTCGGGGGCGCTGGGGGTTGACTCTGCCGGGTCAGTCCTGCCGGACATCCGACCGGCAGGACTGACCGAGTTCAGGACGTGGCGGCGAGGTACCGCTCGGCGTCGAGGGCGGCGGCGCAGCCGGTGCCAGCGGCGGTGATGGCTTGCCGGTAGGTGTGGTCGACGAGGTCCCCGGCGGCGAAGACGCCGGGAATGTTGGTGCGGGTGCCGGGGGACTGCACGCGGACGTATCCCTCGTCGTCCAGGTCGACCTGGCCTCGGAACAGTTCGCTGCGAGGGTCGTGGCCGATGGCCACGAACACGCCGGTGACGTCAAGGACCGTGATCTCGCCGGTGTGGACGTTGCGCAGGCGCGCTCCGACGACGACACCGTCGTTGCCGATGATCTCCTCGACGACGCTGTTCCACACGATGCGGACCTTGTCGTTGGTGAGGGCGCGTTCGGCCATGATGCTGCTGGCGCGGAAGGTGTCGCGGCGGTGCACGATGGTGACGCTGCGGGCGAAGCGGGTGAGGAAGGTGGCTTCTTCCATGGCCGAGTCGCCGCCGCCGATGACCGCGATGTCCTGGTCGCGGAAGAAGAACCCGTCGCAGGTGGCGCAGGAGGAGACGCCATGCCCGAGGAGTTCCTGTTCGCCGGGGACGCCGAGGGGTCGCCAGGCGGACCCGGTGGCGAGGATGACAGCGTCGGCTCGATAGGCCTGCTCGCCCACGTACACGGTCTTCAGGCCAGGGCCGGTGAGTTCGACGCGGGTGACGTCGTCGGTGATGAACTGGGCGCCGAAGCGGTCGGCCTGCTTGCGAAGATTGTCCATCAACTCGGGGCCCATGATGCCGTCGGGGAAGCCGGGGAAGTTCTCCACCTCGGTGGTGGTCATCAGCGCGCCGCCGGACTGGACGCCCTCAATGACCAGGGGGGCGAGGTTGGCGCGGGCGGCGTAGAGGGCGGCGGTATATCCGGCGGGTCCGGAACCGATGATGATCAAACGGTGGGGGTCGGGCACGAGGGGCTCCTCGATCGGTCCGCCCGCCACCCCTGTAGGGGCGGCGGGCGGAC
>NZ_LEKG01000244.1:0-7975 GCF_001029515.1 Micromonospora sp. RV43
GCGACGTCCCGCCCGACGTCGTCCGTCCCGGCCTCTCCCGAGATCTTGGTACGGTCCCGCCCTCCGAGGGGCGTCCCCGTACCAAGATCCCCCTGAACCGTGGCGATCTTGGAAGGAATGGGCCCTTCTGGGGGCCCTTCGCTTCCAAGATCCGCCGAGGAATCCGGTGTCGCGTCGAGATCTGCTTCCCGGTAACCGGCGGTGTCCGCGATCTCGGGTGCCGGGTGCTCGGCGGGCGCGTCGGAGTCGTCCGGCGCCGGCTTGGGCGGGGCGGGCCGTTCCCACGGGGGCACCCAGGCGGCGGCCTGGTCGGCCAGGGAGTCGCGCCGTTCCTCGTCGCTCATCCGTTCACTCCTGCGTCGGTGCGGGTTCGTCCGCCGTCTCGGTGGGCACGGCGGCGTCGGATGCAGCGGCTGCGGCGACGTCGCCCGGCACGGTGGCGCCAGCGGATTCGGCGGCATCGCCGGCCACCGCGGCAGCGTCCTCGGCCGGAGCAGCCGAGTCGTCGGGCGGCGCGGCGGGGACGGACGTGGTCGTGGGTTCGGGGCTGCCGGCGTACTCGTCGACTGTCAGCTCGGCCTCGCCGTCGGCCGGGCCGGTCCAGCGGACAGTGAGTTCCTCCAGCGCCTGCTCCTGCACGAACGCCACGAGACCCTGCCGGTACAGCTCCAGCAGCGCCAGGAACCGGGCCACCACCTCGAGCGTCATCTCGCAGTCGGCGCAGAGCAGCGAGAACGTGGCGATCCCGGCGCGGCGCAGCCGGTCGGCGATGATGCCGGCGTGTTCCCGGACGCTGACCCGGACCATGTGCACGTGGGCGATTGAGACCTCGGGCACCGGTTTCGGGCTCATCGCCTTGACCGCGAGCTTGCGCAGCCGCTCCGGACCGATGCCGAGCACCAGGTCGGGCAGCGCCTCGGCGTACCGCGGTTCGAGTGTGACCGCCCTCGGGTAGCGCCGGCCGCCGACCGCCTCCAGCTCGGCGATGTGCGCGGCGGCCTCCTTGTACGCCTTGTACTGCAGCAGCCGGGCGAACAGCAGGTCCCGCGCCTCCAGCAGCGCCAGGTCCTCCTCGTCCTCGACCTCGGCCGAGGGCAGCAGCCGGGCCGCCTTCAGGTCCAGCAGTGTCGCGGCGACGAGCAGGAACTCGCTCGTCTCGTCCAGGTCCCACTGGTCGCCCATGGCGCGCAGGTACGCGATGAACTCGTCGGTGACCTTGTGCAGCGCGACCTCGGTGACGTCCAGCTTGTGCTTGCTGATCAGCTGGAGCAGCAGGTCGAACGGGCCGGTGAAGTTGTCGAGCCGGACCGTGAAGCCACTCGTCTGTTCGCCGGTGCCCGGCTCGGCGGGCACCACACCGTCGACCTCGGCGGCCAGCTCCGCGGCGACGGCGGGGTCGCCGGGGCCGTGCGGCGGGTCGAGGGGCGGTGCGGTCACCGGGAAACCGTAGACGACGCGGCGGGCGGCCGGCGTGCGCCCTACCGGTCCGCCTGGGCGGCGATGACCTCCCGGGCGAGCTGCCGGTAGTTGCGCGCGCCGGAGGAGGCCGGGTCGAGGGTGGTGATCGGTGCACCGGCCACCGTGGACTCGGGGAACTTCACCGTCTTGGTGATGACGGTCTGGTAGACCTTGTCGCCGAACGCCTCGACCACCCGCTGGAGCACCTGGCGGCAGTGGGTGGTGCGGCTGTCGTACATGGTGGCGAGGATGCCTTCGAGTTCCAGGTCGAAGTTGAGCCGCTCGCGCACCTTGTCGATGGTGTCGAGCAGCAGCGCCACACCGCGCAGGCTGAAGAACTCGCACTCCAGCGGGATGAGCACGCCGTGCGCGACGGTGAGCGCGTTGATCGCCAGCAGGCCCAGCGAGGGCTGGCAGTCGATCAGGATGAAGTCGTACTCCTTGCGGATGGTCCGCAGCACCCGCGCCAGGGCCATCTCCCGGGCGACCTCGTTGACCAGCTGGATCTCGGCGGCGGAGAGGTCGATGTTGGCGGGCAGCAGATGCAGCCCGGCCACGTCGGTCTTGATGAGGACGTCCTCGGCGGTGACGTCGTCCTGCATCAGCAGGTTGTAGACCGACAGGTCCAGGTTGTGCGGGTTGACGCCCAGCCCGACGGAGAGGGCGCCCTGCGGGTCGAAGTCGACGAGCAGCACCTTGCGGCCGTACTCGGCCAGGGCCGCGCCCAGGTTGATGGTCGTCGTTGTCTTGCCGACGCCGCCCTTCTGGTTGGCCATCGCGATGATCCGCGCCGGGCCGTGCCGGTCGGTCGGCATGGGTTCGGGGATCGGCTTGCGCATGGTGTACGCGGCCGGGTCGGCGGGGCCGAGATCGGCACCGAGCGTCGCCTGCTGCTCACGGAGCTCCGACGTCCAGGTCTCGGCACGGTCACCGTTTCCTGCCATGTCCTCGTTGCCCCCTCCCGACGACCACCCGGCGTCGGAGCCGTCCGACGTCCCTCGCGGCGCCGCTGCGCACCCCCGGTCCGTCGTACCTGGAGGCCCGCGCCGATGCCGACTGTACGCCACCGGCCAGCAGCGCGTTCGGTAGCGGGTCGGCGTGTCGGCCGCCCGTCAGCCAGGTCCGGCCACGTCGGCACTCAGCGGGCGCGGGGGTGGGCTGTCGCGTACACCTCGCGCAGCCGCTCCACAGTCACCAGCGTGTAGACCTGGGTGGTGGTCACCGAGGCGTGGCCGAGCAGTTCCTGCACCACCCGCACGTCCGCGCCGCCGTCGAGCAGGTGGGTGGCGTACGAGTGGCGCAGCGTGTGCGGGGAGACCGCGTCGGGCCCGTCGACCGGCAGGCCGGCACGTGCGGCGGCGGTACGCAGCACGGCCCAGGCGCCCTGCCGGGTGAGCGGGCCGCCACGCGCGTTCACGAACACCGCGTGGGTGCCGCGCCCGGCGGCGAGCAGCGCCGGGCGGCCCCGGACCAGCCAGGCGCGCAGCGCGTCGGCCGCGTACCCGCCGACCGGGACCAGCCGCGTCCGGCCGCCCTTGCCGCGCAGCAGCACCGTGCCGGCGTCCAGGTCGAGGTCGTCGACGGCCGCGCCGACCGCCTCGGAGATGCGCGCGCCGGTGCCGTACAGGAATTCCAGCAGCGCCCGGTCGCGCAGCGCGCGGGCGGCGGCGTCGCCGCTGGCGCCGGGTGTGCCGGCGGCCTCCAGCAGCCGCAGGACCGCGTCGACGGGCAGCGCGCGGGGCAGCCGTCGCGGCGGCGCGGGCGGGCGGACGTCGCGGCTGGGATCGGCGCCGGCGAGTCCCTCGCGCAGCGCGAAGCGGTGCAGGCCGCGGACCGCGCTGGCCGCGCGGGCGGCGGAGGAGACGGCGAGCGGCGGGTGGTCGTCGTCGCCGGCGCGCAGCCGGGCCAGGTGGGCCTCGACCTGCGCGGGCCCGGCGGCGGCCAGGTCGTCCACCCCGGCTGCGGCCAATGTGGCGAGGTAGCGGTCCAGGTCCCGGCGGTACGAGGCGAGCGTGTTCGCGGACAGCCCGCGTTCGACGGTGAGGTGGTCCAGATAGGTCCGGACCGCACGGCGCAGGGCCGGCGCGGGTTCCGCGCCGGCCCTGCGCACAGCGGCGTCGGTCAGCTCAGCACCTCGTCCAGCGGCAGCACGTCCATGCCGTGCGCCTCGGCGACCGGGCCGTAGACGACCTTGCCGGCGTGGGTGTTCAGACCGAGGGCCAGCGCCGGGTCGTTGCGCAGCGCCTGCTGCCAGCCCTGGTTCGCCAGTTCGAGGGCGTACGGCAGGGTGACGTTCGTCAGCGCGTAGGTGCTGGTGTTCGGCACCGCACCGGGCATGTTCGCCACGCAGTAGAAGATCGAGTCGTGGACCTTGTAGACCGGGTCGGCGTGCGTGGTCGGGCGCGAGTCCTCGAAGCAGCCGCCCTGGTCGATGGCGATGTCGACGAGCACGCTACCCGGCTTCATCCGGGAGACCAGCTCGTTGGAGATGAGCTTCGGGGCCTTCGCGCCGGGCACCAGCACCGCGCCGATGACCAGGTCCGCGTCGAGCACGGCCCGCTCGATCTCGTACGCGTTGGAGGCGACGGTCTGCAGGTGGCCCCGGTAGATGGCGTCGGCCTGGCGCAGCCGGGCCACGTTCTTGTCCAGCAGCAGCACCTCGGACTGCAGGCCGAGCGCGATGGCGGCGGCGTTCAGGCCGGACACGCCCGCGCCGATGACCACGGTCTTGGCCGCGTACACGCCGGAGACGCCGCCGGGCAGCACGCCCCGCCCGCCGCCGGTACGCATCATGTAGAAGGCGCCCACCTGCGGGGCGAGGCGGCCGGCCACCTCGGACATCGGGGCGAGCAGCGGCAGCGAGCGGTCGGGCAGCTCGACCGTCTCGTACGCGATGCCGGTGACCTTCCGGTCGACCAGCGCGTCGGTGCACTCGCGGGACGCGGCCAGGTGCAGGTAGGTGAACAGCACCTGCCCCTCGCGCATCCGGTGGTACTCCTCGGCGATCGGCTCCTTGACCTTCAGCACCAGATCGGCGGTGTCCCACACCTCGTCGGCGGTGGCCAGGATCTTCGCGCCGGCGGCGGCGAACTCGTCGTCGGTGATGCTGGAACCGACTCCGGCGCCTGCCTCCACGAAGACCTCGTGGCCGTGGCGGGTGAACTCGTTGACGCCGGCGGGCGTGATCGCCACCCGGTACTCGTGGTTCTTGACCTCGCGGGGGATTCCGACCTTCACGATGCAGACACCTTCCTCCGGGGCGGCTCACCCCCGACTGCGCGGCCGCGCCGGCTCCGTTGCCGGCGCGGTCCGCCTGTCCCGCCGGCGGCAGTCTAGGCCCGTGGGAAGCCCACGGGCGGCGACACTGTGACATCCGGTGCCCGCTGGTCCTGACGGTGTGTCAGGCATGCCTCGGACTGCCCGGTGGAGACGCCATCCGCCGAGAGGACAAAGTTCGATGACATCTTCCCATCGGCTGAGCGGCGAGGCCGACAGGACGTGAACCGATCACTATTGTGTCCGCTCATGACCACTCCTTATCAGCAGTACCCGCAGGGCGTCTCCGACAAGAGCAAGGTCGTCGCGGGTGTGCTTCAGATCCTGCTCGGCGGCTTCGGCATCGGCCGGTTCTACATGGGCGACACCAAGACCGGTGTCATCCAGCTCATCGTCACGCTCGTGACGTGCGGCTTCGGCGCGATCTGGGGCCTCGTCGACGGCATCCTGATCCTCGTCAACGGCGGTGTCGACGGGCAGGGACGCCCTCTGCGCGACTGACCACAGGCGCACGGAAGGGGCCGCCCGGCGCAGTGCGCCGGGCGGCCCCTCGTCGTTTGCGGATCAGCGCGGCAGCGGCGCCTCCGGGCGGCGCAGCTCGGTGAAGCCGGTGTCGCGGGCGCGGGCGGCGGCGAGCAGCCCGGCCACGCAGGACGCGTTGGTGATCTCGCCGGCCAGCACCATCCGCACCGCCTCGTCCAGGTCCACGCGGACCACCTGGAGGTCGGCCTCCTCGTCGTGCCGGTCGTGCCGCTGATCGGCCGGCACGTCGGCGAGGTCGCGGGCCAGGAACACCCGCACCACCTCGTCGGCGAAACCGGGCGAGCTGTGCAGGTCGACGAGCACGTCGACGCGTCCGGCGGTCAGGTCCGCCTCCTCGGCCAGCTCCCGCAGCGCGGCGGCGGCCAGGTCCTCGCCGCCGACGTCCATCAGCCCGGCGGGCAGCTCCCACAGGTGCCGGCCGACCGGGTGCCGGTACTGGCGGATCAGCACCACCTGACCGGCGTGGTCGAGCGCCACCACGGCGACCGCGCCGACGTGCCGCACGTAGTCGCGGGTCGCGCTGCCGCCGCCGGGCATGGTGACGTCGTCGCTGACCACGGAGAAGATCCGGCCGGACCAGATCTCCCGGCGGCCGGTCACCTCGTACCGGTGCTCGACGCCGCTCACGCCGCCTCCCCGCGCGCCCGCGCGGACCGGCCGCTCACTTCGCGGACGCTTTCGCGCCACCGCCGCGGCCGGCCTTCTTCGACGCGCCGTCCAGGTCCACCGGCAGCTGGTCGGCCTGCGAGTACGCCACTGCGGCGCCGACGAACGCGGCGAACAGCGGGTGCGGCCGGGTGGGGCGGCTCTTGAGCTCCGGGTGCGCCTGGGTGGCCACGAAGAAGGGATGCAGGTTGCGGTCCAGCTCGACGAACTCGACCAGCCGCCCGTCCGGCGAGGTGCCGGAGATGGTCAGGCCGGCCTTGGTGAGCTGGTCGCGGTAGGCGTTGTTCACCTCGTACCGGTGCCGGTGCCGCTCGCTGACCTCGGTGCTGCCGTACGCCTCGGCGACGATCGAGCCCTCGGCCAGCTTCGCCGGGTACGCCCCGAGCCGCATGGTGCCGCCCAGGTCGCCGCGCCCGGCGACGATGTCCTCCTGGTCGGCCATGGTGGCGATGACCGGGTGCACGGCCTCCTCGTCGAACTCGAGCGAGTTCGCCCCGTCGAGGTTGGCCAGGTGCCGGGCCACCTCGATGGTCATGCACTGGAGGCCGAGGCAGAGGCCCAGCAGCGGGATGCCGTTCTCCCGCGCGTACCGGGCGGTGCCGACCTTGCCCTCGATGCCGCGGACGCCGAAGCCGCCGGGGATCACGATGCCGTCGACGCCGGACAGCGCGGCGGCGGCACCCGCCGGGGTCACGCAGTCGTCGCTGGGCACCCACTTGAGCTGCACCCGGGCGCGGTGGCCGAACCCGGCGGCCCGGATCGCCTCGCTGACCGACAGGTACGCGTCGGGCAGGTCGACGTACTTGCCGACCAGCGCGACGGTGATCGTGTGCCGGGGCTGGTGCACCCGCTCCAGCAGGTCGTCCCAGCGGGTCCAGTCCACGTCGCGGAACGACAGGCCGAGCCGGCGCACCACGTACGCGTCGAGGCCCTCGCGGTGCAGCACCTTCGGGATGTCGTAGATGCTCGGCGCGTCCGGCGCGGCGGTGACCGCCTCCCGGTCGACGTCGCAGTACAGCGACAGCTTCTCCTTGACCTTCTCCGGGATCTCCCGGTCGCAGCGCAGCACCAGCGCGTCGGGCTGGATGCCGATGCTGCGCAGCTGCGCCACCGAGTGCTGGGTCGGCTTGGTCTTCAGCTCGCCCGACGGCGCCAGGTACGGCACCAGCGACACGTGCAGGTAGAAGCAGTTGTCCCGGCCCAGGTCGTGGCGGATCTGCCGGATCGACTCCAGGAACGGCAGCGACTCGATGTCGCCGACAGTGCCGCCGACCTCGGTGATCACCACGTCGGGCACCTGGCCGTCGGCGTCCGGGTCCGCCATGCCGCGGATGCGGGCCTTGATCTCGTTGGTGATGTGCGGGATGACCTGCACCGTGTCGCCGAGGTACTCCCCGCGCCGCTCCTTGGCGATCACCGCCGAGTAGATCTGGCCGGTGGTGACGTTCGCCTTGCCGGAGAGGTCCCGGTCGAGGAACCGCTCGTAGTGGCCGACGTCGAGGTCGGTCTCGGCGCCGTCCTCGGTGACGAAGACCTCGCCGTGCTGGAACGGGTTCATCGTCCCGGGGTCGACGTTCAGGTACGGGTCGAGCTTCTGCATCACCACGCGCAGTCCGCGCGCGGTCAGCAGACTGCCGAGGCTGGAGGCGGTGAGGCCCTTACCCAGCGAGGAGGCGACGCCCCCGGTGACGAAAATGTGCCTGGTCGTCCGTGCTGTTGGGGCCAAGGCCTGCTCCCGTGTCGTCCGTAGCGGTCGTGCGAACCGCCGTGCCGATCAGCAGAGTGATCACGCGATCCACGGGATTCCACGGTAACACCATCCGGACCGTGAGCCGGCGTCGCACCCGCTGTCGGCGCACGTGAGGCCGGTGCCGGCCCTCCCCCGGCGCTCCCCTGGCCCTCCTCCGGCCCTCCTCCGGCCCGGGTCCGGCCCGGGTCCGGCCCGGGTCCGGGCCCTTGATCGACACCAGCTCGCCGATGTGGTGCCTTCCACCGGGCCTCGACCCCGCCACCTCCCCGAACCGGCGGGCGG
>NZ_LEKG01000245.1:0-7864 GCF_001029515.1 Micromonospora sp. RV43
CCCCCCAAGGAGTCGTCACATGCGTAGTCCCCTCCGGCCCCTCACCCGGCGTGGTCTGCTCACCGGGACCGTCGGCTCGGCCGCGCTGCTCGCCACCGCGGGCACCCTGGCCGGCTGCGGGACCAAGGGCGCCCAGCAGACCGAAGCCGGCTGCAAGAGCGAGGATCTGTCCGCCACCGAGAAGAAGGTCGCCTTCTCGAACTGGCCGCAGTACATGGACACCGACGAGAAGGACGAGTCCAAGCGCCCCACGCTCGACGCGTTCGTCGCCGCGTCGGGCATCCAGGTGACGTACACCGAGGACGTCAACGACAACAACGAGTTCTTCGGCAAGGTGCGCAACCAGCTCGCCGGGTGTCAGAGCACCGGCCGGGACATCATGGTGCTCACCGACTGGATGGCCGCCCGGATGATCCGCCTCGGCTGGGTGCAGAAGCTCGACAAGTCGAAGATGCCCAACGTCGAGGCGAACCTGCTGTCGTCGCTGCGCGGGCGCTCCTTCGACGCCGAGACCCAGCTCGCGGTCCCGTGGCAGTCCGGGCTGGCCGGGCTCGCGTACAACGCGAAGGTCGCCAAGGAGATCCGCACCGTCGACGAGCTGCTCACCCGCCCCGATCTCAAGGGCAAGGTGACAGTGCTGTCGGAGATGCGCGACACCATCGGCCTGCTGCTCCAGTCGCTCGGCCACGACCCGGCCAAGTTCACCCCGGCCCAGTTCGACGACGCGCTGAACAAGCTGAAGAAGGCGGTGGACAGCAAGCAGATCCGGCGGTTCACCGGCAACGACTACGCGCCCGACCTGGCCAAGGGCGACATCGCCGCGTGCATCGGCTGGTCCGGCGACGTCGTGCAGCTCGGCTTCGAGGACGACAAGATCAAGTTCGTGGTGCCCGAGTCCGGCGTGATGCTCTGGTCGGACAACATGCTGGTGCCGAACAAGGCCACCCACAAGGCCAACGCCGAGGCGTTGATGAACCACTACTACGACCCGGCGGTGGCGGCGAAGCTGGCCGCGTACGTCAACTACATCTGCCCCGTGCAGGGCGCGCAGGCCGAGATGGAGAAGATCGACCCGGATCTGGCGACCAACCCGCTGATCTTCCCGGACGACACGATGCTGTCCAAGGCCAAGGTATTCATGGCGCTCGACGAAGCGCAGGAGAAGGAGTACGAGACCAAGTTCCAGCAGGTGATCGGCGCGTGAAGGGGCAGCAGACCCCGGCCGGTGACCTGCGACTGGTCGACCTGACCAAGCGGTTCGGCGTCTTCACCGCCGTCGACGACCTCACCCTCACCATCCCGCAGGGCTCGTTCTTCGCCCTGCTCGGCGCGTCCGGCTGCGGCAAGACCACCACACTGCGGATGATCGCCGGGCTGGAGCAGCCCACCAGCGGGCAGGTGCTGCTCGGCGAGCAGGACATCGCCGGGCTGCGGCCGTACAAGCGGCCGGTGAACACCGTCTTCCAGAGCTACGCCCTCTTCCCGCACCTGGACATCCACGAGAACGTGGCGTTCGGGCTGCGCCGCCGCGGCATCCGCAAGGTGAGCGACCAGGTGGAGCGGATGCTCGCGCTGGTGCAGCTCGAAGGGTACGGGCGGCGCCGCCCGGCCCAGCTCTCCGGCGGCCAGCAGCAGCGCGTCGCGCTGGCCAGGGCGCTCATCAACCACCCGCAGGTGCTGTTGCTCGACGAGCCGCTCGGCGCGCTCGACCTCAAGCTGCGCCGGCAGATGCAGATCGAGCTGAAGCGGATCCAGACCGAGGTCGGCATCACGTTCGTGCACGTCACCCACGACCAGGAGGAGGCCATGACAATGGCCGACACGGTCGCGGTGATGAACGCCGGCCGGATCGAGCAACTCGGTGCGCCCGCCGACATCTACGAGTACCCGGCCACCGCGTTCGTGGCGAACTTCCTCGGCCAGTCCAACCTGCTCGCCGCCGAAGCCGGCGGTCGCGCCGCCGACGACGTGCTGGTCACGGCGCACGGCTCGCGCTTCTCGGTGCCCGCCGGCCGGGCACGGCTCACCGACGGGCCGGCCTTCCTCGGCGTACGTCCGGAGAAGCTGCACCTGGCCGACGGCCCGGACGGGGTGCCGGCCGGGCACCAGCACGTCGGCGGCATCGTCACCGACACCTCCTACGTCGGGGTGAGCACCCAGTACCTGGTGCGCACCGCGTGGGGCAGCGAGCTGTCCGCGTTCGCGGCGAACAGCGGGCTGGGCGGCCGCCTCGCCGTCGGCACGGCGGTGACCGCGCACTGGGATCCGCGGCACGCGTTCCTGCTGCCCCGGGCCGCCGGTGAGGACGACCAGACCACGCCGCTGCTCGACGAGCCGCCGGTGGGTGCGTCGGCATGAGCGAGCGTAGCGAGCGAATCGGCCGGCTCAGCGCGAAGGTGCCTCATGGCGGCACGGAGCGAAGCGGAGTGGCGGCATGAGCGCGCTGGCCCACGTACCGACCTCCGCCGGGAAGCCGGTGCCGCCGCCGGTGCGGCGCGGGCGCAGCCGCCTCCTTCCGTACCTGTTGCTGCTGCCCGGCGCGGTCTGGCTGCTCGTCTTCTTCGCGCTCCCGCTGGTGCAGCTCGCCTCGGCCAGCCTCTACGACCCGGCCGGCTCGCTCTCCACCGGGTACGCCATGACCTGGGCGTTCAGCAACTACCCGGACGCGTTGCAGGCGTACTGGCCGCAGTTCTCCCGGTCGTTCCTCTACTCGGCCATCGCGCTGGTGCTCGCGCTGCTGATGGGCTACCCGCTGGCGTACGCGATCGCGCAGAAGGCCGGCCGGTGGAAGAACCTGCTGCTGGTCGCGGTGGTCGCGCCGATGTTCACCAGCTTCCTGGTGCGCACGCTGGCCTGGAAGACCATCCTGTCGGACAACGGCGCGCTGGTCGGGCTGCTGCGCGACGTGCACCTGCTCGGCCCGGACGGCCGGCTGCTCGCCACCCCGATCGCCGTTGTGCTCGGCCTGACGTACAACTTCCTGCCGTTCCTGGTGCTGCCGCTGTACGCGAGCCTGGAGCGGCTCGATTCCCGGCTGCTGGAGGCGGCGAGCGACCTGTACGCGAGCCCGCTGCGCGCGTTCGCCAAGGTCACGCTGCCGCTGTCGATGCCTGGCCTGATCGCCGGCACGCTGCTGTTCTTCATCCCGGCCACCGGTGACTACATCAACGCCGAGCTGCTCGGTACGCCGAACGAGTACATGATCGGCAACGTCATCGACTCGGCGTTCCTGGTCCGGCTGGACTATCCGCAGGGCGCGGCGCTGTCGTTCCTGCTGATGGCCGCGATCCTGGCGATCGTCTTCGTCTACCTGCGGAAGGCCGGCACGGAGGAGGTTCTGTGAGCGCGAGGAGCGCAGCGAAGCGGAGCCCCGCAGTCGCGAACGAAAGGCGGGCGCTGTGAACGGACTCAGGCGCTGGCTCGCCGACCGGTGGGTGATGGGCGTGGCACTGCTCGTCCTCGGCTACCTGACGCTGCCGATCATGGTGGTCGCCGGCCTGTCCTTCAACCGGCCCTCCAGCCGGCTCTCCTACGACTTCAACGAGTTCACGCTCGACAACTGGAAGCAGCCCTGCGCCACCTCGGACATGTGCGACGCCGTGGTGCGCAGCATGCAGATCGGCCTCATCGCCACGGTCGTCTCCACGCTCCTCGGCACGCTGATGGCGTTCGCCCTGGTCCGGCACAGCTTCCGCGGCCGCTCCGGGCTCAACGGGCTGATCTTCCTGCCGATGGCCACCCCGGAACTCGTGATGGGCACCTCGCTGCTCGCCCTCTTCGTCGCCGCCGGGGTGCCGCAGGGCTTCTGGACCATCGTCATCGCGCACGTCATGTTCTGCGTGTCGTTCGTCGTGGTCACCGTGAAGGCCCGGCTCTCCGGCATGGACCGGCGGCTGGAGGAAGCCGCGATGGACCTGTACGCCAGCGAGTGGCAGACGTTCCGCCGGATCACGCTGCCGCTCGTGCTACCCGGCATCGTGGCCGCCGCGCTGCTGGCGTTCTCGCTCAGCTTCGACGACTTCATCATCACGAACTTCAACGCCGGCACCACTGTCACGTTCCCCATGTACGTCTGGGGCGCCTCCCAGCGGGGCATCCCGCCGCAGGTGAACGTGATCGGCACGGCCATGTTCGTGATCGCGTTGCTGCTGGTCGGGGCCACCTCGCTGCGCGGGCGGCGGGCGCGACGGGCCGCCCTCGCGATGGTCGCCACACCGGCGGGCAAGCCATGACACTCCCGCATACCGGCCGGGCGCTGGCCGACGCCGCGCCCGTGTCGTACTGGCTGGACCGCCCGGCTCGCCCCGACCCGCTGCCGCCGCTGACCGGGACGCACACCGCCGACCTGCTCGTCGTCGGCGGCGGGTACGCCGGGCTGTGGACCGCGCTGCTCGCGAAGGAGGCCGACCCGGACCGCGACGTCCTGCTCGTCGACGCGGGCACGTGCGGCTGGGCGGCGTCCGGGCGCAACGGCGGGTTCTGCGCCGCGTCGCTCACCCACGGGCTCGCCAACGGCGTCGAACGGTTCCCCGGCGAGATCGGCGAGCTGGAACGGCTGGGCCGGGAGAACCTCGACGCCATCGCCGCCACCGTGGCGAAGTACGGCATCGACTGCGACTTCGAACGCACCGGCGAACTGGCGGTTGCTGTCGAGCCGTACCAGCTCGACGGGCTCGCCGCCGACGCCGAGCTGGCCCGCCGGTACGGCCACGACGTGCGGCTGCTCGACCGAGACGAGGTACGCGCCGAGGTGGCGTCGCCGACGTACCTGGGCGGGATGTGGGACCGCGACCGGGTGGCCCTGCTCGACCCGGCGAAGCTCGCCTGGGGACTGCGCCGGGCCGCGCTCGACCTGGGCGTACGCGTGCACGAGCACACCCGCGTCACCGGCCTGACCGGCGACGGCGCCGGGCTGCGCGCCACCACCGCGGGCGGCGCGGACGCGGCGCCCGGCGCGGTACGGGCGCGGCAGGTCGTGCTGGCCACGAACGCGTTCCCGCCGCTGCTGCGCCGGCTGCGCTCCTGGATCGTGCCGGTCTACGACTACGCGCTGATGACCGAGCCGCTGACCGGGGCGCAGCGCGACGCGATCGGCTGGCGGCACCGGCAGGGGCTCGCCGACACCGGCAACCAGTTCCACTACTACCGGCTCACCGCCGACAACCGGATCCTGTTCGGCGGCTACGACGCCGTCTACCACTACGGCAACCGGGTGGCGCCCGCGCTGGAGCAGCGCGAGGCCACCTTCACCACGCTGGCGTCGCACTTCTTCGCGACCTTCCCGCAACTCGATGGCCTGCGGTTCAGCCACCGCTGGGGTGGCGTCATCGACACCTGCACCCGGTTCTGCGCGTTCTTCGGCACCGCGTACTCCGGACGCCTGGCGTACGCGGCCGGATTCACCGGGCTCGGCGTCGGCGCGACCCGGTTCGGCGCCCGCGTGACGCTCGACCTGCTCTCCGGCACTGACACCCCGCTGACCCGGCTCGACCTGGTGCGCCGCAAGCCGCTGCCGTTCCCGCCGGAACCGGCCCGGTCCGTGGGCATCAACCTCACCCGATGGTCGCTCGCCCGCGCCGACGCGCGGGACGGACGGCGCAACCTCTGGCTCCGTACTCTCGACCGTCTTGGACTGGGGTTCGACTCCTGATGCGTATCCTCCTCGTCGGCGCCGGTGGCGTCGGCTCCGCCGCCGTATCCATCGCCGCCCGCCGTACCTTCTTCGAGATCATGGTGGTCGCCGACCACGACCCGGCGCGGGCCGCGCGGGCCGTCGCCGGGCACGGCGACCGGTTCGTCGCCGCCACAGTGGACGCCGCCTCCGCCGACGCGGTGGCCGCGCTGTGCCGGGAACACCGGATCACGCACGTGCTCAACGCGGTGGACCCGCGCTTCGTCATGCCGATCTTCGACGGTGCGTTCGCCGCCGGGGCCGACTACCTGGACATGGCGATGTCGCTGTCCCGGCCGCACCCCGAGCACCCCTACGCCGAGACCGGGGTCAAGCTCGGCGACGAGCAGTTCGCCGTCGCGGAGCAGTGGGCCGCCGCCGGACGGCTCGCGCTCTGCGGCATCGGCGTCGAACCGGGCCTGTCCGACGTCTTCGCCCGCTACGCCGCCGACGAACTCTTCGCCGAGATCGACGAGATCGGGGTACGCGACGGCGCGAACCTCACAGTCGCCGGGTACGAGTTCGCGCCCTCGTTCTCCATCTGGACCACCATCGAGGAGTGCCTCAACCCGCCGGTGATCTGGGAGGCCGGGCGCGGCTGGTTCACCACCGAACCGTTCAGCGAGCCCGAGGTGTTCGACTTGCCGGCCGGGATCGGCCCGGTCGAGTGCGTCAACGTCGAGCACGAGGAGGTGCTGCTCATCCCGCGCTGGGTGCCGGCGAAGCGGGTCACCTTCAAGTACGGCCTCGGCGCCGAGTTCATCGAGGTGCTGCGCACGCTGCACAAGCTCGGGCTGGACTCCACCCAGCCGGTGCGGGTACGCGGGGTCGACGTGTCGCCGCGCGACCTGGTGGCCGCCGCGCTGCCCGACCCGGCCACGCTCGGCGACCGGATGAGCGGCAAGACCTGCGCCGGCACGTACGTCACCGGCACCGGGCCGGACGGGCGGCCCCGCCGCGTCTACCTCTACCACGTGGTCGACAACGAGTGGTCGATGGCCGAGTACGGCCACCAGGCGGTGGTCTGGCAGACCGCCGTCAACCCGGTCGTCGCGCTGGAACTGCTCGCCACCGGCGCCTGGTCCGGCACGGGCGTGCTCGGCCCGGAGGCGTTCCCGCCGATCCCCTTCCTGGACCTGCTCACCGGCTACGGTTCGCCGTGGGGGATGGAGGAACGATGACCCGGTACGGCCCGATGTACGGTCCCGACATCACGTTCCTCGGCGTGCCACCGTGCACAGTCGAGGAACCGGTCACGTACGCCGACGCGGACGTGGTGATCATCGGGGCGCCGTTCGACGGCGGCACCTCGCACCGGCCGGGCACCCGGTTCGGGCCGTCCGCCATCCGGCAGGCCTGCTACCTGCCGCACGACGGCTCCCGCCCCTCGCTGGCGCTGCGCGTCGACGCGCTGAAGGACCTGTGCGTCTACGACGCCGGCGACGTGGAGATGTTCAGCGGCGACATCGAGCGCTCGCTGGCCGCGCTGGAGACCGCCGTGCACGCGGTCGCCGCCGCCGGGGCGATCCCTGTGGTGCTCGGCGGCGACCACTCCATCGCGCTGCCCGACGCCACAGGCGTGGCCCGGCACCACGGGCTCGGCCGGGTGTCGCTCGTGCACTTCGACGCGCACGCCGACACCGGCGACGTCGAGTTCGGCTCGCTGCACGGCCACGGTCAGCCGATGCGCCGGCTCATCGAGTCCGGTGCGGTACGCGGCGATCGCTTCCTCCAGATCGGGCTGCGCGGCTACTGGCCCGGCCCGGACACGCTGGCGTGGATGGCGGAACAGCGGATGCGCTCGTACGAGATGACCGAAGTCGTGGCGCGCGGCCTGGACACCTGCCTCACCGAGGCGTTCGGCATCGCGACCGACGAGTGCGAGGGCGTGTTCCTCTCCGTCGACGTGGACGTGGTCGACCCGGGCATGGCACCCGGCACCGGCACGCCCGAGCCGGGCGGGTTCACCTCCCGGCAACTGCTCGACGCGGTGCGCCGGGTCTGTTACGAGCTGCCTGTGGTCGGGCTGGACGTGGTCGAGGTCGCCCCGCCGTACGACCACGCCGACATCACCGCGTACCTGGGCAACCGGGTGGTGCTGGAGGCGCTGTCCGCGATAGCCCGCCGCCGCCACGACGCCGAAACCGGAACCCCGTGGAACCCCACCCAGCCGCTCCTGGATGACCGCTGACC
>NZ_LEKG01000246.1:0-7839 GCF_001029515.1 Micromonospora sp. RV43
GGGCGGGAACCCCGGCGGGGGTGGAACCGGGGTTCCCGCCCGGTGGTGAGGTCAGCAGTACTGGCTCTGCTTGCCGATCGCCCGGTACGGGCAGTCGGCGTACTCGGACAGGATCAGCACGGCCTCCCGGTTGCGTGAGGTCTGCGCCGGGATCACCTCGTCCGGCGGGTAGAAGCCGCCGCCGGAGGCCGAGCCGGGGTACATCTCGAAGGTGTACGCCCAGATCTTGTGGGCGCCCCACATCCAGTCGATGCTGGTGCCGTCGGCGATGTAGAGGTCGCTCGACTGTTCCGGGGTGTAGTTGTTCGTCGCCGCCATCTGCCGCCCGATGGTAGCGAAGGTGTTGTACTGGTCGGTGTTCATCCCGGTGGCGGTGTTGCTGTACGTGTATCCGTACGGCCAGAGCACCAGCTGCGAGTAGGTGTGGAAGTCGATGTTCGCCTTGATCTGCTGCACCCCGCCGACGACCCGGCTGTTGACGAAGTTGCGCAGCGCCGCGGTCTCCGGGGCGGAGAAGGCGGACGGGCCCCGGTAGGTGTCCGACGACTTCGTGCCGGACGAGCCGCCGCAGCAGCCCCACTGGTAGGCCCAGTTGCGGTTCAGGTCGGTGCCGATGGCTGTCGAACCGCTGTTGGGCTGCCGGTTCTTGCGCCAGGAGCGGTAGGAGCCGGTGGCGATGTCGTACTCGCTGCCGTCCGGGTTGACTGTGGGGACGATCCAGATCTCCCGGGAGTTGACGATGCTGCTGATCCGGGAGTCGCTGCCGTAGTTGTCGGTGAAGAGGTTGAGCAGGTAGATCGCCATCTCGACGGTCAGGTGCTCACGGGCGTGCTGCTGGGCGTTGAACAGGATCTCCGGCTCGGCCTCGTCGGTGGCGACGTTGTCGGAGATCTTCACCGCCATCAGGTCCCGGCCCTGGTACGACATGCCGATGCTCAGCTTCCGGGCGATGGTCGGGTGGTCGGCGACCACCTTGTTCACCACCGCGGTCAGCTCGGCGTAGTCGTGGTAGTTCGAGTCGGCGGGCGGGAACGCGTTGGCGGTCATGCCCCCGTCGGCGTGGTTGTGCTCCGGCACGACGTCCTTCTCGAGCCGGAATCCGAGCCGGGTGATCGCGTTGGCCTCGGCCTTGGTCGCCGTGACGTGCAGCACGCCGTGCTCGGAGTAGTCGATCGCGGCGCCGGTGGAGGCGACCGCGGTGCGGTCGGCCGCCGTACGCGGGCCGAGCACCCGGTAGGCGACTGTGGCCGGCTCACCGGAGCCTTCCGGTGCGGGCCGGGCGACGGCGGGCGCGGCGGCCGCGGTGACGATGGTCAGGCCGATGACGGCGGCGAGCGCCAGCCGGCGGCGGAGCGGAGAGGAGCGGAAGGCCATGGACAACCTCCTGGGGGTACGGGAGATCCCGTTGTCCGCACACTCCACCAGGAGACACATGGTCATATCAATATCTGTCTTTGCCTTGGGTCATCCCGACCTGATCGTCACTTCGGCAATGATTTTCTACGCCTGAACATCTGGCGAAACTTCCCGCCAAGCGCGACAGTGAACGGCAACGATGCCGTCTCCCTGTGGAGCTGCCATGTTCGGACGACCCATGCGCGCGGCCGCCCTCGCCGGCCTCACCGCGCTCACCCTCCTCGCCACCAGCGCACCGGTCCAGGCACAAGCCCCGCGACCGGGCGTCACGCACGACGAACAGATCACCTTTCAGGAGTTCTCCCGCTTCCCCGACTGGCGTAGCGGCTCCCACCAGGGCACCCGCGCCGTACCGGGCCGCCACCCGGCGCTGACCATCGGCCGCCCGGCGGGCACCACCGAGTTCACCGACGAGCACACCGGCACGACCCGCACCTGGGAGTACGCCACCTGGACCTCGCCCGAGCGGCGGATCGGCTTCGACGCCACCGAGATGGTCGCGTCGTGGAACGCCGCCACCCCGGCCGGCACCTGGATCCAGGTCGAGCTGCACGGCACGTACAACACCGGGGCACAGACCCCGTGGTACGTCATGGGCCGCTGGGCCTCCGGCGACCAGGACATCAAGCGCTCCACCCTGGACGGCCAGGGCGACCCGTGGTCGAGCATCTGGACCGACACGTTCTCGGTCGACGACGCCGACGCGGGGGTGCTGCTGCGCTCGTACCAGTTGCGGCTGACGCTCTACCGCGCGCCCGGCCAGGCCGCCGCGCCGCAGGTCCGGATGGTCGGCGCGATGGCGTCGAACGTCCCGGACCGGTTCACCGTCACCCCGAGCCGGGGCGGCATCGCCTGGGGCACCGAGCTGGCCGTGCCGCGTTACTCGCAGAACATCCACATCGGCGAGTACCCCGAGTACGACGGCGGCGGCGAGGCGTGGTGCTCGCCCACCTCGACGGAGATGGTGGTCGAGTACTGGGGCCGCAAGCCCTCGGCCGAGGACACCTCGTGGGTCGACCCCTCCTACCCCGACCCGACTGTCGACCACGCCGCCCGGATGACCTACGACTACGAGTACGAGGGCGCCGGCAACTGGCCGTTCAACACCGCGTACGCGTCGAGCTTCCCCGGCCTGGAGGCGCGGGTCACCCGGCTGCACTCGCTCGACGAGGCGGAACGGTTCATCAAGGCGGGCATCCCGGTGGTGACCTCGCAGTCGTTCCTCGCCAGCGAGCTGGACGGCGCCAACTACGGCACCTCCGGGCACCTGTTCGTGATCGTCGGCTTCACCGCCGACGGCGACGTGATCGTCAACGACCCGGCGTCCTCGTCGAACGACGCGGTCCGCAACGTCTACAAGCGGGAGCAGTTCGAGCAGATCTGGCTGCGCACCAAGCGCTACCGGGCCAACGGCACAGTGGCCTCCGGCTCCGGCGGCATCGCGTACCTGATCAAGCCGGCCGACCGGCCGTGGCCGGTCGTCCCGGGCTCGACCAACTGGTGAACGGCCCGGCCGGCCGGTGAACGGTTCGGCTGACCGGTGAAGGGCCCGGTGCCGTGTGCGGCGCCGGGCCCTTCGTCCGTCCGCTCAGCCGTCGCGGCGCTCGGCGTCCGGCTCGGCGCCCGGCTCGTCCTCACCGGCGAGCGCCGAGCGCAGCCGGTCCTTCTCCGCGCGCCGCCGCTCCGACGCCTCCGCCATCTCGCCGGCCATCTCGTCCCGCCAGTTGCGCAGCAGGAAGAACGACAGCGCGGCGGAGGAGATCAGCGCCACCATCAGCCGCAGGAACATGTTCATCTCGACGAACCAGAGGGCTGCCAGCACGGCGACGAACAGCCCGACCCGGCCCAGCGTGTACTTGACCGCCGCGCTCATTCCCGCATTCCCACTCTCTCCGTGCCTCAGCCCGTACGCCGGGCCAGCCAGTGCACGCCATGAAACCAGATGACGGCGTAGACCACGGTGAACACCGCCGCAGCCAACGCGCCGGTGAACAGCGCGGGCAGCCCGGAGGCCAGGCCCGCGGCCAGCAGACCGGCGAGGACGCCGAGCCCGAGACCGGCCAGCGCGGCCACCACCCGGGCGGCGCCGAACTCCCAGGCCCGGAACTCGTCCCAGAACAACCAGAGCGGCAGGATCACCGCGAGCCAGCCGTTCGTACCCCCGAAGCCGCTGTCGCCCACCGTGGCGAACGCGAACTCGAAGACCAGCAGCGCCAGCACCCCGATGACCAGGCCGGCCAGGCTCACCCCGAGCAGGTCACCGAGGGTGAGGATGCGCCCCTCGGCGTCGCGCCGGGGGAAGCCGCGCTGCTGTTCCTCGTCGCTCATCGCCAGGTCAGGCCCAGACCTGCTGCGGCTCGGACCGGCGCTCCGCCAGCGACGGCGGCCCGTCGTACTCGCGGACGATCTCGTAGCGGGTGTTCCGCTCGACCGGACGGAAGCCGGCGTCCCAGATCATGTGCAGCAGGTCGTCGCGGTGCATGGTGTTCGGCGTGCCGTACGAGTCGGCGTCGTGGGTGATCTTGTATTCGACCACCGAGCCGTCCAGGTCGTCGACGCCGAAGTTCAGCGAGAGCTGCGCGACCGACAGCCCGTGCATGACCCAGAAGCACTTGACGTGCGGCACGTTGTCGAACAGCAGCCGGGAGACCGCGAACGTCTTGAGCGACTCGGCCGGCGAGGCCATCGTGGTCCGGGCCTGGATCCGGTTACGGATCTTGCCGTCCGCCGAGTCGACGAAGTCGTGCTGGTAGCGCAGCGGGATGAAGACCTGGAAACCGCCGGTCTCGTCCTGCAGCTCACGCAGCCGCAGCACGTGGTCGACCCGGTGCCGGGGCTCCTCGATGTGGCCGTAGAGCATGGTCGACGGCGTCTTCATGCCCTTCGAGTGGGCCAGCCGGTGGATGCGCGACCAGTCCTCCCAGTGGCAGTTGTGGTCGACGATGTGCTGCCGGACCTCCCAGTCGAAGATCTCCGCTCCACCGCCGGTGAGCGACTCCAGGCCGGCGTCCATCAGCTCGTCGAGGATCGCGTCGGCGGTGAGCCCGCTGATCTTCTCGAACCACTGCACCTCGGTGGCGGTGAACGCCTTGAGGTTGACCTTCGGCAGCGCGGCCTTCAGCTCCCGCAGCACCTTCGGGTAGTAGCGCCAGGGCAGCGTCGGGTGCAGGCCGTTGACGATGTGCAGCTCGGTGAGCTGCTCGTCCTCCATCTCCTTGGCCTTGCGGACGGCCTCGTCGATGCGCATCGTGTAGGCGTCCTTCTCGCCCGGCTTGCGCTGGAACGAGCAGTACGCGCACGACGCGGAGCAGACGTTCGTCAGGTTCAGGTGCCGGTTGACGTTGAACATCACCCGGTCGCCGTTGAGCTCCGTACGCCTGTGGTGGGCCAGCCGGCCCAGCCAGGTCAGGTCGTCGCTGGCGTAGAGGGCGATGCCGTCCTCGCGGGTCAGCCGCTCCCCCGCGTACACCTTCGCCTCGAGTTCGCGCTTGAGTCCGGCGTCCATCCGAAAGCCACGTCCTTCCACCTGGGTTCCCGATCGAGCGTACGTCGCGGGTCCGACCGGCCGCCGACGTGGTCGCGCCGGTTCACCGGCCGTCACGCTCCGCACATCGACATCGTCGCAACCGTGAGGTAAGACAGGGTGGGGCGGAACACACACCAGGGCCGTCCTGTCCCGACACGCCCCAATCACGCGTGACGGACCCCAGACCGGACGGGGAGCGGTATGGCTCACAGCACCAAGGCCCGACGGCGACGAGGACGGCAGCCGGTGATCTCACCGATCCTCCGCCCGGCGCTCTGGTCCGCCCTTCTGGGGGCGGTCGCGGCCGCGGCGCTCGCCACACCCGCCTGGGCCGACCCGCTGCCCGACGTCGTACCCGACACCGGCTCCCGGCCCCAGGTCACCGGCCCCCTGCAACTGCCCGGCTCGTCCGGCACCGTCCGCGGCGTACCCGGCACCGTCCCCGGCGTACCGGGCGCCGTTCCCGGCCTCCCCGGCACCGTCCCGGGCCTGCCCGGCGTCACCACCCCGGGCGGCACTGCGGGCCTGCCGGGCACCACCGGCGTGACCAACCCGGCCGACGGCCCGCTGATCGCCCAGATCAACCAGCTCGACGCCCGGGTCACCCTCCTCGGCGAGGAACTGCTCCGGATCAAGACCGAGCGGGACGCCGCACAGACCGAGCTGACCCAGTCCGCCGCCCGGCTCAAGGAGGCCCAGGACGCGCTCACCCGCGCCCAGGACAACGCCAAGAGCGCCGCCGCAGACGCCGTGAAGGCCGACGCGGCGCTGCCGCCCGGTGAGTTCGGCGCCAGCCTGCGCGACTTCGCCAACCTCCAGCGCATCACCCGCGGCGACAAGGCCGAGGGCGCCACCACGTCGGTGACCGGCGAACTCCTCCGGGCCACCAGCGCCGAGGAGGCCGCCCGGAAGGCACACGAGTCGGCCCAGCGCCGGGCCACCGAGCAGACCACCGCGTTCACCCGCGCCGAGGCCGACCTGCGCAAGCAGGAAACCGCGCTCGTCGCGCTGCGCAAGGAGAACGCGGCCAAGCTCCTGGAGATCGAGCGCCTGGCGGACGCCGCCGAGCAGCGGCTCGGCACCTCGTACGTGGTCGATCAGAGCATCGACGGCCTGGTGGCGGACCCGCGGGCGCTCGCCGCCGTGCGCTACGCCCTCGCCCAGCTCGGTGACCCCTACCTGTGGGCCGCCGAGGGCCCGGACCGGTTCGACTGCTCCGGCCTGATGCTCGCCTCCTACCAGGCGGCCGGCTACCGGGGCCTGCCCCGCGTCGCCAAGGACCAGTACTTCGCGACCCGTTCCCGCACCGTCTCGCCGAACGCCCTGCTCCCCGGCGACCTGCTGTTCTTCGCCTCCAGCAGCAGCTGGACCAGCGTCCACCACGTCGCCATGTACATCGGCAACGGCAAGATGGTGGAGGCGCCGCGGACCGGCGACGTCGTCAAGATCTCGGTGGTCCGCTGGTCCCGGCTCTACGCCGCGACCCGGGTGATCGGCGCCGTACCCGCCCCGGCCACCCCGGTCCCGCCGCCGACCGTGCCGGCCACGCCGAAGCCGTCGACCACGCCCAAGCCGACGCCCACCACGCCCAAGCCGTCGACCACGCCCAAGCCGACGCCGACCACGCCGAAGCCCACCACGCCGACGCCCAAGCCGACGACGTCCAGCCCGGCGCCGAGTACGCCGCCGCCGAGCCCGACCGACTCGCCCGACCCGACGCCGAGCCAGAGCGCGAGCGCCGAGCCGGAGACCAGCAGCGCCGCGCCGAGCAGCAGCAGCGCCGCGCCGTCGAGCAGCACGTCCGGCAGCGGCTCCGCCAGCCCGAGCAGCAGCACCGACTGACCCAACCGCCGCTCCGGCTGTGCTCCCGGGCCGGAATGTGGCACGGTGAGATCCAGGCACTTCCGGTCGGCGCCACGGCCGGAGGCGAGCGTGGGTGCGGAGGGGCGAGATGGGCGAGCAGGACGTTCCGGCGGAGAAGGTCCACCCGGGACCGACGCCCGACCCCGCCGACCCGGCCGGCGACGACGACCACGGTTCGGCCCCACCCGGGCCGGTAGCCGTGGCGCGGGCGCGGGTGTCGGTCGCGGGCTCGGCCGTGCCGCCGCCCGCCGGTGACGAGCAGCCGCTGCCGCAGGCCGGTCCAACGACGTACCGGGCGGCCACCCCGGCGGACACCCCACCGCCGCTGGACCGGCGCCTCCCCGGCGCCACCGTGCCGCCGTCCAGTTGGTCCGCCTTCGCCGTGGGCGAACGCCAGGCGACGTCCCAGCCCGCCGCCGCGGAGGCCGACGGCGATGCCTCCCCGGGTACGCCCGGCAGTGCTCCGGCCGCCATCCCGGCACCCCGCGTCTCCGGTTCCGCACGCGTGCCCACGCCGCCCGTCGCAACCGCGGACGCGGCAGCACCGGCCGACGCCGCACCGGACCGCGACACCGCACCGGCCGAGCAGGCGGACGGGACCGCCGTCGGGCCGCAGGACGACTCCCAGTCCTCGGCAGCCGGTTCGGCCGAGTCTCCGCCGAACGCGGCGCCGGCCTCCGCAGCCGGCCGCCCGGCCCCGCTCACCGGCTCTTCCACACCCGCTGAGCAGGCCGGATCCGCACCCGCGCGGGCCAGCGCATCGGTACCCGGCCTGAGCCGTGTCTCCGCCGAGGAGGTCGCCGCCTCCGTGGTGGCCGCGCCGCCCGCCGCCGCCACCGTCTACCGGGCCGGTCCGGTGAACCCGGAACCGCCGGAGCCGGTCCAGCCGCCGGAGCCCGCGCAGCCCCCGGCGCCGAACGGCCCCGAGCCCGAGCCGGCGCCGACCCCGGTGCCCGGTCCGACGCCACCGTCGCCCGCGCCGCCGGTACCCGAGCCGGAACCACCGCTCCGGCCCACGCCACCCCTGCCCACGC
>NZ_LEKG01000247.1:0-7783 GCF_001029515.1 Micromonospora sp. RV43
CCCCGGCCTCGGTCCCAGCCCCGGCCTCGGCCCCGGCGCCGGCCCCAGCCTCGATCCCGGCCCCGGCGCCGGCCCTGACGACGGACACGGCCACGGCCCCGGCGGCGCCGGGTGGGCCGGCGGCCCCGCCGGGCTGGCTCGTGGGCATCTTCTCGGCGGCGCTGGGCATTCCCGAGCGCGACCTCGACCCGACCGTCGAGTTCGGCGACCTGGGCGTGGACTCGGTGCTCCTCGGCGAGCTGCTGATCCGCATCGAGGAGCGGCTCGGCACCCATCTCGACCCGGCGACGCTGCTGCTGCACCCCACGTTGGAGCGCCTCACCGCCCACCTCGGCGTGCAGGCCGCGGCTCCCGAGCCCGAGCCGCCGACTGGGCCCGAGGCGGTGAACTCGCCCGGGCCGGTGGCTGCGCCCGTACCCGTGACTCCGCCCGACGCGGTGACGGCGCCCGTACCCGTGACTGCGCCCGTACCCGTGACTGCGCCCGTACCCGTTGATGTGCCTGTGCCGACGGCGGCGCAGGCGGCGGTGGTCGCGGGCGGCGGCGCGCGGCCGGACCTGGACCGGCGTGTGGCGGTGATCGGCATGGCCTGCCGGTTCCCGGGGGCGACCGACGTCGCGACGCTGTGGGACAACCTGCTCCACGGGCGCTGCGCGGTCACCGAGGTGCCGGCCGAGCGGTGGGACCACCGCCGCTGGTACTCGCCCGAGCCCGGCCTCGGACGGTCGATCAGCAAGTGGGGCGGCTTCGTCGAGGGCATCGAGTGGTTCGACCCCGGCTACTTCGACATGAGCGACGACGAGGCGCGCTGCCTGGACCCGGCGATCCGGATGTTCCTGGAGGGCACCGCGGAGTGCCTGGCCGAGGCCGGGTACGCCCCGGACGAACTGCGCGGCCGGCGCGTCGCCGTCGTGGCCGGGGCGCGGCTGTCCGACTACGGCCGACGCGTCCCGATCCGCACCGACGTCCTGCGCTCCGACCAGAACTTCATCGCCGCCCGCGTCGCACACCACTTCGACCTGCGCGGCCCGAACCTGGTCGTCGACAGCGCCTGCTCGTCGTCGCTCGTCGCGGTGCAGGTCGCCTGCCGCAGCCTGCTCGCGGGGGAGTCGGAGCTGGCGGTCGTCGGCGGCGTCGAGGTGCTGCTGGACCCGGAGACGTACCTCGACCTGAGCGCCGCGCGGGCGCTGTCCCCGACCGGCCGGTGCTGGACGTTCGACGAACGCGCCGACGGCTTCGTGCCCGGCGAGGGCTGCGGCGTGGTGCTGCTCAAACCGCTGGCGGCCGCGCTCGCCGACGGCGACCGCGTCCACGCCGTGATCGACGGCGTGGCGGTGAACAACGACGGGCACACGATGGGCGTCACCACCCCCAGCCCCGCCGCCCAGGCCGACGTGGTCCGGCAGGCGCTGGCCGCCGCCGGCCGCCGCCCCGCCGACATCACGATGCTGGAGGCGCACGGCACCGGCACGCTCATCGGCGACCCGATCGAGCTGCGTGCCCTCAACGACGTCTTCGGCGACCGGCCCGGCGGCCGGATCGAGATCGGCAGCGTGAAGTCGAACCTGGGCCACCTGCTCAGCGCCGCCGGCATGGCCGGGCTGTTCAAGGTGGCGCTCGCCCTGGAACACGGCACGATCCCGCCGACGCTGTTCTGCGACACCCCGAACCCGCGGTTCGACTTCGACCGCTCACCGCTGCACCCCACCACGGAACCGGTCGGCTGGCCGGCCGGCCGGGAACGCGTCGCCGGCGTCAGCTCGTTCGGCCTCGGCGGCACCAACGCCCACCTCGTGCTCAGTGGCGCGCCGCCGGGGCCGGTACGCCGGGCGCCGCTGCCTCGCCCGGTGTTCCGGCGCAGGCGGCTGTGGCTCGACGGCGACGGCCCGGCCGAGGCGCCACCCCCGGCCCGGCCGGACACGGGCGAGCCGCTCACGGCGTCCCTGCTGCGACTGCAACTCGTCACCACCGACTGACCAGAAGACCGGAGGCAGGTTCCCGATGGCCGACGTCCAGAGCCGGTTCCGGCTCACCCACGACGACTTCGTCATGCGGAACCACCGGCTGCACGAGGTGTCGGTGCTTCCCGGCGTCGTCTTCTTCGACCTCGTCTACCGCACCGCCGTCGCGGCCGGCTGGGACCACCGCCGGCTCTGCGTACGGGACACAGTGCTCGCCGAGGCGATCGTCACCACCGACGGCTTCGACCGCGAGGTCGTGCTCACCATCGGCGAACCACAGGACGCGGGGCGTCCGTTCACCGTCCGCAGCCGCTGGCTTCGCGGTGACGACCCGGTGTCCGGCTGGCACGACAACGCGCACGGGCTGATCTGCGTCACCGACGAGCCGGTCCCGCCGCCGCTCGACCTGGCCGCGCTGCGGGCCGCCGCCGACCGGCACGACGACGTGGAGGTGCTCTACCAGCGGGCGGTACGGGAGCACATCCGCCACGGCCCGGCGATGCGCTGCCGCGGCACCCTGCACATCGGCGGCGGCGCGCTCCTGGCCGACCTGACCCGCGAGCAGCACCCGGGGGCCGCAGCCGCCGGGTTCCACCTGCACCCGGCCTCGCTGGACGCCTCGACGCTGGCCGGGTTCGGGCAGGTCGGGATGCCGACCGACGACCCGTTCGTGCCGATGTTCGTCCAGGAGTTCCGGGCACCCGAGCCGCTGCCGCCGACGTGTCACGTCCACGTCCCGCGCCCGGAACGGCTCGCGCCGTCCGGCGACGTGATCACCACCGACTACACGATCCGCGACGCGGACGGCCGGTTCCTGGCCGGCTTCACCGGCCTCACCTGCAAGCGCATCCGCGAATCCGGGCTGGTACGCCGGCTGCTCGCCGACGTGTCGGCCGACGCCGCGCCGGTCCGGCCCGCCGCCGCGCCACCGGCGACGGTGCCCGGGCAGGCCGCGGCGTCCTCGCCGGGCGCCGCGAACGGCTTCACCGACACGCTGCGCGCCGCCGTCGCGGACATGCTCGGCCGGCCGCCCGCCGAGGTGGCGACCGGCACCGGGTTCTACGACCTCGGCTTCGACTCGGTCGCGCTGCTCCGGCTCACCGAGCGGGTCGAGCAGCTCGTCGGCCGCAAGCTCTACCCGACGCTGTTGTTCGAGCACACCACCATCGACGCGCTCGCCGCGCACCTGTCCACCGGGCAGGCCCCGGCCGCGCCGGCCGTCCCTCAGTCGTCCGACGCGCCGGTGGCCGCCGCGGCTCCGGCCGCCCCCGAGTCGACGGTGCTGTCCTTCGTCGACGTTTGGGTGCCCGCGGACCCGGCGCCGCCGAGCACCGGTACCCCGGAGGCACTGGTCGTGGGCGGCGCGCTCCCCGCCGGGCTCGCCGCCGCCCACGTGGACTCCGTCGACCGGCTCCGCGACGCCCCTGACCTGCCGCCCGCCGTCGTCCTGCTGACCGACGACCCGGCCGCCGACCTGTGGCGCGCCGCCACCGCCCTCGTCGACGCCGGACCGCGCGACCTGCTCGTCGTGCACGCCGGTGAGACCACCGCCGAGCAGGCGGCGACCGCGGCGCTGGCCCGTACCGTGACCGCCGAGATCCCCGGCCTGCGCTGCCGGTTCGTCCAGGTCGATCACGCCCGCGACCTCGCCACCGCGGTACGCGCCGAACTGCGCGCGGGCGACGCCGAGCCGGAGGTCCGCCACGTCGGCGGCCGGCGTCTCGTGCGGCGGTGGCGCGAGGTGGACCCGGCCGCCGGGACCACGGGCGGGGAGCCGTTCCGCGACGGCGGCGTCTATCTGATCACCGGGGGATCCGGTGGTCTCGCCGCCGTCCTCGCGACGCACCTCGCGCGGCGGCACCGGGCCCGGATCGCCCTGCTGTCGCGCACCGCGCCCGCGGCGGCGCTCGTCGACCGGTGCCGCGCGGCGGGCGCCGAGGTACACGTGGCGATCGCCGACGTCACCGACGCCGCCGCTGTGGACGCGGCGGTGACCGGTGTACGGGAGCGGTTCGGCCGGATCGACGGGGTCCTGCACTGCGCCGGCGTCACCCGGGACGGGCTGTTCTTCCGCGGCGATCCGGGCGACCTCGCCGCCGTCGCCGCCCCCAAACTCGACGGCCTGCGCCACGTCGACGCCGCCACCGCCGGTGACGCGCTCGACTTCCTGGTCGCCTTCTCCTCCGCTTCGGCCGACGTGGCCAACCCCGGTCAGGCCGCCTACGCGTACGCCAACGCGGGCCTGCGGCACGTCGAGCGGCGCGGTCGCGGCCGGACCGTCGTCATCGGCTGGCCGTACTGGGCCGAGGGCGGCATGCGCGCGCCCGCCGACGCCCTGCGCCGCTCGACCGAGCACACCGGCCAGGAGCCGATGCCCACCGACACCGCGCTGGGCGTCCTGCGCGACGTGCTGCGCGGTCCGTACGACACGGTGCTGGTCCTGCACGGGCAGGCGGACCGGCTGCGGGAACTCGTGCCGGCCGCCGGTGCGGCTGCGGCCACCGCCGCCTCGCGCCCGGCCCTCGGAGCTGCCGCCGCCTCGCGCCCGGCTGCCGGGTCCGACGGCGGACCGGCCGACGGCGGACCGGCCGTCGGCGGGCCGGCCGTGGGCGGGCCGGGCGACGACGCGGTCGCGGTGGTCGGCGTGGCCGGGCGTTACCCCGGCGCGGACGACCTGGACGCGTTCTGGCGCAACCTGGCCGGCGGCGTCGACGCGATCACCGAGGTGCCCGCCGGCCGCTGGGACCATGCGGCGCTGTTCGACCCGGAGAAGGGCACCCCCGGGTGTACGTACGGCCGGTGGGGCGGCTTCCTCGACGGCGTCGACCGCTTCGCGCCGACCTTCTTCGGGGTGTCCCGGCGCGACGCCGAGCGGATGGACCCCCAGGAACGGCTGTTCCTCACCACCTGCTGGCACGCCCTGGAGAACGCCGGACATCCGCCCGAGACCCTGCGCGGCGAGGTCGTCGGCGTCTACGCGGGCGTCATGTGGAACCACTACCAGCTCGTCGGCGGGGCCACCGACGGCGTCGCCCCGACCGCGATGCACTGCGCGATCGCCAACCGCGTCTCGCACACCTTCGACCTGACCGGGCCGAGCCTGGCCGTCGACACCGCCTGCTCGTCGTCGCTGATGGCCGTGCACCTCGCGGTCGAGAGCATCCGGCGGGGCGAGTGCACGCTCGCCCTGGCCGGCGGCGTGAACGTGACAGTGCACCCGCAGAAGTACCTCCAGCTCGCGCAGGGGCAGTGGTTGTCCACCGACGGCCGGTGCCGCGCGTTCGGCGCGGACGGCACCGGCTACGTGCCCGGCGAGGGGGTCGGCGCGGTGCTGCTCAAGCCGCTGTCGCGCGCGCTCGCCGACGGCGACCACGTGTACGGCGTCATCCGCGCGACGTCGGTGAACCACACCGGACGTACCGCCGGGGCGACAGTACCGAGCCCCGGCTCCCAGGCCGCGCTCGTCCGCGCCGCGCTGGACTCGGCCGGCTGGGCCCCCGCCACGCTGGGCTACGTCGAGGCCCACGGCACCGGCACCGCGCTCGGCGACCCGATCGAGGTCGAGGGCCTCCGGCAGGCGTTCGACGGTGCGGACCTGCCGGCCGGGGCGTGCGCGATCGGCTCGGTCAAGTCGAACATCGGGCACCTGGAGGGCGCCGCCGGGATAGCCGGCCTGACGAAGGTGCTGCTGCAACTGCGGCACCGCGCGCTCGTGCCGTCGCTGCACGCCGAGGAACTCAACCCGCACATCGACTTCGCCGCCGTGCCGCTGCGGGTCCAGCGCACGCTGGAGCCGTGGACTCCGCCGCCCGGCGTACCGCGGCGGGCCGGCGTCAGCGCGTTCGGCGCCGGGGGCACCAACGCGCACGTGCTGGTCGAGGAGTTCGCCCCCGCCGCCGCACCCGCGCCGGACGGGCCGGCGCTAGTGGTGCTCTCCGCGCCGACCGCCGAGACACTGCGGGCGTACGCGGGCGCGATGGCGGCCGGCCTGCCGGAGTCGACCGGCCCGACCGCGGCGGTGGCCGACCTTCTCGGCGTACCCGAGGAGGCGCTGGAACCGTCGGCGACCCTCGGCGATCTCGGGCTCGACCCGGCGCGGCTGGCGGACCTGGTCGGGGTGGAGGCGATCGGCCGGCTGAGCGTTGCGACGCGCCTCGACGAACTCGCCGCGGACCGGGGCGTCCGCGACATCGCCTACACGACGCAGGTGGGACGGGCGCCGCAGGCGGTCCGCATCGCCGTCGTGACGTCCGGCACCGACGCGCTGCGCAGCGCGCTGGAACGCTTCGCCCGCGGTGCGGACACCGGGGACGTGGTGACCACCGGCGCGCCCGCCACCGGCGATCCGGTGGCGGCCTTCCGGGCCGGTGACCTGCACGAGGTGGCCCGGCACTGGGTCGGCGGCGGCGCGGTCGACTGGTCCGCCTGCTACCCGGACGGGCATCCCCGCCGCGTACCGTTGCCGACCTGCCCGCTGCCGGAGGAGCCCTGCTGGATCGGCGGCTGGGACGCCGCTCGCGCCGGCTCGGCCGGCACGCTCCGCGCCGGGACCGGCGGTGGCGACGCCGTCGCGGTGGCCGCGAGCCCGCCACCGGCCGTCGACGGCGACGTGGTCGTCCCGGACGGGCCGGACGGGCCGGACCTGGAGTTCCGTGTCCTGGACCAGGGCGTCGCGCTGGTGTCGATGCGCGCGCCGATGTTCACCGACGGGCTGCTCGCGGCTTTGGGGGACACGTTCGCGGAGATCGAGCGGCGCGACGACGTACGTGCGGTGGTGATCACCGGCCACGGCTCGGTATTCAGCATGGGCGGCACCCCCGAGGCCCTGCGGGCGCTGGCCGAGGGCGAGGGCACGTTCACCGACGCCGCGCTCGTGTACGAGGGCATCCTGCGCTGCACCCGGCCGGTCGTCACCGCCGCCGCCGGGCACGCCTCCGGCGGGGGACTGGCGTTCGCCTGCTACGGCGACGTGGTCGTCCTCGGCGACACCTCGGTGTACAGCGCGAACTTCACCCGCTACGGCTTCACCCCGGGCATGGGCGCCACCTACATCCTGGAGCAACGCCTCGGCCCCGCCCTGGCCGCCGAGATGATGCTGACCGGACGGTCGATGACCGGCGCCGAGCTGAGCCGGCGCGGAGCCGGCGTGACCGTGCTGCCGCCGCAGGAAGTCGTTCCGGCCGCGCTGGACCTGGCCCGGTCCATGGCGGACAAGCCACCGGCGGTGATCCGGTCGCTCAAGAACGAACTCGCCGGCCGGATCCTCGACCGGCTGCCCGAGGTCATCGCCAGCGAGGTCCGCATGCACGGGAACGTCCTCGGCGCGGAGTCCGCCGCCCTGGTACGGGAGCACTTCACCAAGGTCGACGAGTTCCGCGGCCGGGCGACGCCGGCCGCGCAGCCGGAGCCCGGACCGGACGACGGCGCGGTGGGCGACGCGGTGACGGAGATCGTGGGCGCCCTGCTGTACCTGCGCCCGGACGAGGTGCTGCCGTCCCGCACCTTCGCCGACCTGGGACTGGACTCCATCGGTGCCGTCGAGCTGGTGCGGGACCTCAACCGCCGGTTCGGCACCGACCTGGACTCGGCAGCCGTGTACGACCACCCCACAGTGCCCGATCTCGCCCAGGCGGTGCTGCGTAACCTGGCCGAGTCCGCCTCCCTGCGCGCCCAGGCCACCGCGCCCCCGGAGCCGTCCGTCGTGGACAGGGCACGGTCACGGAGCACGACCGCGGCGTGGAACGCGCCGTCGACGGGCCCGAACCGCTGTCGAGCCTCGGCCACCGCGCGGCGGACCGCGCCCGGCCCCGATCCCGACGGAC
>NZ_LEKG01000248.1:0-7671 GCF_001029515.1 Micromonospora sp. RV43
AGCTTCTGGAGGAACCCGACCCCGCGTCGGGCTACCACCACGCCCTGACGTCGATCGACCGACTGATCAAGATCAACAACCCGCCACGCGGCCTTGATCAACAGTTAGTGAAAGACCGAGGTTAGTAGCAGCTTCCTTGCCAGCATCGTCAAGGAACTCAGGAGCCTGCTCGATAGCGTCCTTAGCACGCTCGATGAAGTCAGAATCCGTCCAAGTCTTTGAACGGCTCAGCTCAGCGAACGGGTCACGCTTGCTGCGGCTGATAACAGTCGGGCCGCTACCCTCACGGTTGCCAGCGTTAAGCGAGGCACGCATTACGGCCTCTACCTTTTCCTCGCGCTCAACAGCCTTGTCGTGGGCTGCCTTCTTAACGTCCCACTCCTTTAGAAGCTCCTCGCCACGGGCAAGCTCTTCCTCAGTAGCGTCGTCATTCTCGTTAATTACCTGAAGCTCCGCACGCATTACCTCAAGCTCTGCGGCAATCTTCTCACTCTGCTTCTGCATTTCTAAAAACTCCTCGGGTTAGTAGCTCCGCACGTAGGCGAAGCTGCTTCTGCCGAGCGGAGTGCCTATTAGGCGAGTCCTCGGAGCCGAGTCCTGCACTTACAGGAGTGGCGCGTAGAGCATCCGAGTCAACTGAGTGAGTGGATGCCAGAGTTTCAATAAGGGCAGCAACGGCTTCCTTATCAAGATGCTTAATCGCTTCTGCGATTTCCTGTGCTGAGCGAACAGCGGTGATAGCTGCCGCCTCGTAGACAGGGATAGGAGTAGGGCCATATTCGACAAGCCCTAGCTCATGCCGAACAACAGTCGGCAAAGACTGACCAGCCTTGGCACGCGGTACGCGACCATTAGGGCTGCTTCTGAAGATCTGACCTCGGAAGCTCTGGCCCCTGATGTCACCGTTACGGATAGCCTCTAGAACAGCATCGGCCATCTCAGACTGGTTGTACCGTGTGACGGTAAACAGACCCTTGCCATCCTGGCGAATCTCAAGAGGCCTACCGATCGGCACAGAACCCAAGTCAGAAGGCGTACCGTGCATCGTCATCCCGTGGTTGTAGAGAACCGTAACCTTGCCGATGCCGTGGCTCAGCGTCCTCTTGAAAGCGTTACGGTCGATAACTTCCATGTAATGCCCGTGCCTATCCTTAACCTCAACAGGAGTGTCAAAGACAGCGGCATAAGCCTCTACAGTCCTACCGTCGCCATGCGAACGGCTAATCTGAATGTCGTCCAAAGCGAAGGTCCGGAAATAATCCTCACGCATTGTCCTGACCTCCTTCAGTCTTTGGAGTGTCATTGGTCGTATCCGCACCTGGCGGAAGTAGCTGCACCGAGAAGCGGCCTGTGTGCTCCAAAAGGGACAGGTCACGAGCCTTGATGGCGGTAGCCACCGACTCAGGCGTGTAACCGGCAGTCAGAAGAGTTGAGGCTGTCTGCGCATCGGCAGCGAATGTCTCTGCCTGTACCTTCTCGCCATCCTGAAGAGCACTAATATCTGAGGTGTCAAACCACAGCTCAGCGCCTTCAGGAACGTTGACGAGCTTCGCCAGGGCTGCGCATGCTGAGCGCCACTGAGGACGCATAGTCAGGTCAGCAAAGGCCTTAATCGCAGCGTCGTAGTTCGCCAGCGTGGCAGCGCCTAGACCTTCTCTCAGGCCAGCCACAATCGCAGGCACGCCAGCAGCAACAGAAATCCTGTTCTCACCAGCAGACTGAACGATTGTCAGAGCATCGTTTAGCTTGTCTCCCACAACCATCGGGTCTGCGCCATTATCAAGGATCATCGTCCTGTAGGCGTTGTCAGGGCCAGCATGACGAGCCTTGACAGTCGCAGCGATTCTCTTAACCTGCTCTTCCTGCAACTCCGTCGGATACTTGATGATCATGTTTGGAGTAGCCGCATTGCGGAAGTACGCATCCCTGTGGTCTGTCATCAGGTTGTCTGCGTTGATCTCCCGCAAGACAGGAGTAATCCAGCTCATGCCACGGAAGTTCGCCATCGGGTCAGGGATGGGCGACCAGTGCGCCACTTCCTCAACCGGATAGAACTCCGGATCTCTGTCGTTGTCCCCGATCGGCTCGTAGTAGTAGCCGACAACCTCACGAACCTGACGGCCGTACTCATCGGTCCGGACCTCGGAAACGATGGTTACCCAATCAGGACGTAGACGCTCTAGCCTGTTGCCGGCATCCCTGACGTAGGCGTTTCCTGCTAGGGATACGTCCTGCTCCATCTTGGAAAGCAGCTCAGACGTTGTACCGCCAGGCCACGGCTTCTCAAGCTTCGCCAGGTCTGCCGTACCGAACAGTTTCTTGTCTGCCAGGTTTCGATACTTAAAGCGAGCCTCGCTGAAGAACCTGCGGCGAGTCTCTACTACCGTGAAGACGATGCTGTTACCGGCATAGGCCAAGTTGGCGTAGCTGTTGAATGTCGGTGCGATTCGTTCAGTGTCCGGAGTACCGTAGCTGAACTGATAGTTAAAAGCAGCGTCGTAGCCAGGTGGAGGCGTGTACCTCTCTACTTCCTCGCTACGACGGAACCATGAGATTGCACGGTCCATCAAGCCCATGTGAATCCTCCCCTTAAACCAGCCACGCGCCAGGGTCGGACTTCCGCTTGACAAGGTGTGCGCGTGATTCGTATGCCCATCGGGCGTTAGTCGTAGCTACAAGACAAGTGATGTCTAGGTCAGGCTTCTTACGTGACCATCCGAAAGCGCCATCACCAATCGAGCGAGGCTCAGCGTTAGCAACCGCCACTGTCAGTAGTGGGTCACCAGGATGCCTAAAGGTCTTCTGCTTCACTGCGTCTACGAACTGGCCGAAAGCAGCTCCAAGCTCATAGCCGTTACGGATAATCGCTAGATCCCCGTAACGTGGCTTCTCTCTGTCCTGAGGCTCAGTGATGCCAGCCTTGTTCAAAGCAAGGATCAAGCTTCCCGCTGGCCCTACCTGATCGACGCAGATAGTCACAGGGTTGATGCGCTTCTTGAGGTCCACCAGGCGAGGAACAACCCAATCAGTTCCGTCCTCGTGAGCGATAACCTCAGTGCGCCCCATGCCCTGCTCGTCAACCGTCCAAGCCACAATGCAGGCCTTAGAACGGTCAGGACTGATGTCAACCGCCAGGGCTACAGGGTCAGGAGTGGTTGTCTGGTCATCCTCAAGCGCAGCCCAATCCGCAGGAGTGAGCAGGCTGAGGTTTGTCGCTACAGGCCAGATGCCTAGACGCTCACGAGCAAATCCCTTGCCCTCAGGGTCACCAGAGCGCTCAGCGATAACCCGTGTCTCACGTAGCCGGATGTTGAACGCAGGATTGGCCTGAGCCCACAGCTTGCGGTCATCAAGGTCTACCGGCTTCTCTGCGTCAACACTCCATTCAAACCAAGCCACACGCTCAGCCTTGATGTGTCCACGCTGGCGCAGATTGGTGAATGGCGCTCCTGTAACCGTGTCCAGTGCCGGTGTCGACAGATACCAGGCCTGAGGATTCGGACTGACAGACAGCATGTAGTTAAGCGCTGCCTGATCATCGTCTGAGTAGTCGTAGGCCTCGTCATTGATCAGCCTGTCAATCGTGTCACCACGAGCGTTCTTACCCCTGGCACGGATTTGCAGGAAGGCTCCACTACGAAGCTTGATTTCCTCATTACCATTGGTGCTGACAAGCCACTTGACGGCTAGCTTCTTTCGCAGGCCCATCTTCTTAGGCGCTGTCTTAATCTTCTCCACAACTCGCAGGAAGATCTTCTTAGAGTTGGCCCTGTTCTGGCTCGTCAGGATGATCCGCTCATCGAAGATGAACAGGCCTGCCAGGATCAGTACATCAATGATGTAGGACTTACCATTCTGGCGAGGCACCATCAGGCCTACGTCATCCGCAGCCCAGATCTTCTTAGTCGGGTCAAGCGGATCGGTCACCTGGCCTAGCCCGTGACGCACAACGAACTGTTGCCACGGATCGAGCTTGATTCCTAGCTTCTCCGCAAAGGCGATTGCCAGGTCACCGGCAGTGGAATCGTAGTCAGGATAGTTCGCGATTCTCGGCAGTTGACTGCCTGTAAGCGGCTTGGAGGTCATCGACATCTGATGCCTCCTCTTCGTCTTCAATTAGCTCTAGCCGCTCAATGACTTCCTGAAGCTGCTTGGCAATTCCAGCAGCGTCACGGCTGTAGGCAGTCTCAAGCCTGCCAGCTAGGTTGTCTCTAATGGCCTCAAGCGAGGCTCTGATATCGCCACTCTGAACGATTTCCACCAGCTCAGAGGCATCACTCTGTGTCATGTGGTCCTCCTGCGGGGGGATAAAAGTTGACTGAAGAGCATGGGGTCAACAGAGAAGATCAATTCGTTTGTTGACCCCTACCCCCTATTACCAAACTCGCGTGTGCTTAGGACGCTGAGTGAGTGGCTTATTGCCTCGCTCTTGATTGCATTTGCGTTTACATACTGGGCAGCCCTTCACACCATGAGCAGGCAGCTTGTTCCATGGATCACCAGGGTCTTGATCTGGATTCTCTGAGCCAGGCTGAATGTAGTCCGCATCAGTAGCGCCACCATGCTTACAGATCCAGCACACATACTCGTAATGCTCAAGCATGATTTGCCTGGCAATGAGGTAGGCCTTGCCTGTGTGTAGCTTGCGATACCAGTCTGGACGCTGCCTAGCCATGGCTAGAACCTCGTAGTCCAGCGTCCTACGGCAGGGCTGTGATCAGATCTGCCACGGCATGACTTGTTATGTAGCTTGAGATAGCGGCAGGCTAGACGGCCAGTCGAATACTGTAGGAAGTCAAGTAGTTCACCGAACATCACTGACCTCCTCGTCATTCTGTAGGAATAGGAGGCTCCTCAACCGGAGGCTCTTCAGGAGTTGGCTCCTCAGGATCAGGCTGGTTGGGATCTGCCTCCCATACCTCGCCACCAAGGATGTACTGAACGATGTCGTTCATCAGCAGCTTCCGCTTGCGGTAAGGCACAGCCAACACGTTCTCAGGGTCATTGCCCGTATCAATCGCGTACTGCCTGCGGAATGCATTGAACAGATACAGGTCTAGCTCTTCTGATGTCATGGACTCTTCAAGAGCCAGAGGCATAGTGATGAGCTTGAGCTGATACGTGATTACGTTGGTGGACATGCTAGGAGCGACATAGCCAAGGACTGTGCTTAGTGCCTGATCCTTGGTCGGTGCCTCAACACTGATGGAAGTACGCATACCGTCTTCCTCCATCCACATTGTTACCTCAGCCATTGGCCTGCCTGCTCTCTATTCTGGTGAAATGAGGGAGGCGTGGGAGAGCAACCAAACCACGCCTCAACCTCAAACCATTTCCGCCTTACCTACCTAGCACCGCCTTTATATGCGCGTGCTCGTCTTGCTGTTGCTCTTTGCCCTTCATATTGTCCTTACTCTGGAATCAGACACTATGCGGTTTTTCTGAGGCCTGTTGTGAGCAAGGCCATACATAGTTTCTAGAGCAGGTGTGCCGATTAGTTGGACATAGGCAACTTACGTCGAAAGAGAGCACCTGCTATGACCTGCAATTGGGCTGATCCCTTTAGCGCTGAGTACCGCGCTGACCTTGTAAGCACCATCGACAACGTAAGCCGTCTGGTTGCCTCGTTGTCCCGCAACGAATGGAACGCACCTGTAGAGCGTGAGGACATCGAATCAGAGTTGTACCTGTTCCTCTTCCGAAAGCCGACCCTGCTGAACAGCAAGCCGTCAACTGTGTTCGGAACTCTCTACAGGCACGCGACAGACACCTGTTTCAGGATGCGCAAGCAGACTGGCGCTGTGTTGCTCGGACACGAGGCGCTAGGAGCAATCCTGAGGGAATGGCACAGCATGCCTGACTACGTGTGGGATGTCGTCTACGGTCCGACGTTCAGCAAGGCTGCTGGTGGCCGGTACCTGGCTCTGCTTGAGCAGGTGTACCGAGACAGCAGAGACATGCTCGACATGACTCCTGAGGAGCGTCTAGACCCGATCAGGACCATGCGCAAGCTTTTGCCGGCCTCTGACAGGCAGGCTCTACGAGCTGCGCTAGACAGACTGGCTGAGGTGCTAGGGGATGTCATGTGCGGGCGGCCTGAGAGCTTTGACGTAGCCAAGCATGACCAGGAGGACCAGACGGACTACCTAGCAGCCAACGAGACGGATGAAACCTTCTACCCTCACCGAGGCACCTACGTGTGCGCTCAGGGCCACCAGGAGGCCTACACACTCGCCACCTGGCCTCCGCAGAGGATCGGCATGCCTCGGGAGTACGGCTACCGCAACTGTCACTGTGGAGACGAGTCACTAGCGCTAGCTGCGGCGTGAAGCATCCTGACGAGATAACCGGAGTCTGAGGAGTAGGCCTGTAGGGCTTCCTCAATCAGATTCCGGTATTTCTTTGTCTCGATTGGCTTGGTATCACGCTGGTAAGCACGCGCCTCGCGTCGCTTCCTCGTCTGATAGTTGCGATGCGTTTCTAAGCCTGCTACACGACAATGAATACAGCGGCACGCACGATAGGTGTACGTACGGACATTCCCATGAGGCTCTTCACACGGAATGTCTGCTGCCTTCTTTTTGAGGTTGCGGAACTTCATGTAGGTACGCCAAGCCCTCTTGCACCAACCGCAGCGGCAAAGATGATTCGTGTAGGTGCCTACGGTTCCATGCTTGAACCCCTCGGGCTTGTCAGCGCTGGCCTTCCTCTCAGCCCGCTTCATGCGCTGATAAGCGCTGGTGGCTGTCCGACACTCATCGCAACGGCAACCATAGTTTGCATAGCCGTTGTGGGTGCCATGAGGGATTGGCTTGCTCATAGTAATTTCCTCAGAATAGAAGAGGCTCCCCACCACAACGGCGAGGAGCCTCTAGGTCGTTCGGTTAGTCAACAGGTCCGGCATGTACGGAGATCTGCTCGCAATCACCAGACACCCAACCTCGCTTATACAGCTCATCAAGTGCCGCTGCTGTCTCCTCGTCTGAGCAGTCAAGCTGATCCGCCAACTCAGCCCAGTCAGGAATTAGGCCATCGTTGATATTGCCGTAGAAGTTCATGATCGCATACAGGCAGAATGCCTCACGACTAATCCGCCCAGTCGCCAAATCCTTCAACACCCACTGAGACAGTAAAGCGTACCTAGAAGCTGCGCCCTCGTCGTAGGCTGCAATGCCAAGCTCAGCCTCAACACGCTCAGAGAAGAAGTTGTAATCGACGTCAGTAGACATGGTTTCCCTCAGTTTCCTATCTTGTCTTGCTCCTACTTAACTAAACGGCTATCGGACTAGCGAACCTTCCCGCGTTACCAATTCGTTACTTCCCTGAAGGCTTCCGCCTGCTGCCAGGAACGCAGTAACCGTGAATTCCGCCTCTAGCTCCTCACCACGCATCTTGTCGTAGTGATTGCTCTTGGCTGCCTCAGTCGCCTTGCGGCGTAGCGCCTGATCCTTCTTGAGCGCGTCCATCGTGTCTGCGTAGCGCATGGCGTTACGGATGAAGCTGGATTCTTCCTCTGAACCCCTCATAGTAAATACGTTCCCTAGCCTCGGTCTTTCACTAACTGTTGATCAAGGCCGCGTGGCGGGTTGTTGATCTTGATCAGTCGGTCGATCGACGTCAGGGCGTGGTGGTAGCCCGACGCGGGGTCGGGTTCCTCCAGAAGCTGTCCGT
>NZ_LEKG01000024.1:0-62759 GCF_001029515.1 Micromonospora sp. RV43
CCGACGCGCGATCTCCGGCACCGACACATCCTCGGCGAACCACCCGGCCGCCTGCCGCCGCACCGCCTCACGCTTCGCCCGCCCCCGCGCGGACAACCCACCTCCATCGGGATACCTCATCCCATCGCACTACCCCAACACGAGGCCAACACACCAACCACATCGGACGAACCTGGCCATTCAAGATCTGTATCAAGGCGCCCCCGGCAGCGTGCGCACCCCGTTCAAGCGGCGCCGCTTCCGGCCGAAGCTGTCACGCCGGCAGAAGGCCGTCAACCGAGCGCACGCGAAGATCCGCGCCCGCGGCGAACGCGCGATCGCCACCCTCAAGACCTGGAAAATCCTGGTCAAGCTGCGCTGCTGCCCACGCCGAGCGACCGCGATCGTGCAGGCCATCCTCGTCCTGCACCGCGTCGAAGCCGACCGCTACGCAGGATGAAAATGGCTCATTAGGAGGCGACCGAAGACGCACCCCGCCTGGCTGATCTTTATCAAGCGATCACAGCAAGGCCCCGCTGCGACCGGCATACGCTGCCAGAAAAACCAAAAAAGCCGCAGGTCATCAGCCTGCGGATACAAACGGGGCGTCGGTTTAGGAGTCTCCATGTGACTCCGGTTTGATCTTGGTGGGCAGGGTGAAGCGGCCGGCGCGATGGGGTCGCGCCGGCGGAGAGCGAGCCGCTTCAGGCTGCGGCTCGGACGGTTACTGCCGGTCGACTGAAGGTCTTGCGGTCGCGGATGAGTGCCCAGGGGACGTCGACGCGTCGTCGCGCGAGGGCGAGAATGGCTTGCCGGTGGTTCTTACCTTCGGCGCGTTTCTTTTCGTAGTAGGCGCGGGAGGTCGGGCATTCCCTGGCGGCGGTGAAGGCGGCCATCCACAGAATGTGCCGCAGTCTGCGGTGGTAGCGGCGGGGCTGCCGATGGTTTCCGGCAACCGTTCCAGAGTCGCGAGAAACGGGGGCCAGGCCGGCGTGGGCGGCGAGTTTGGTGGGGCTGTCGTATTCGGTCATGCCGGCGGTGTGGACGAGTAGTTCGGCGGTCAGTAGTGGGCCCATGCCGGGCAGGCTCCCGATGATCGGCGCGAGGGGGTGCTGGTCGAGCTGTTCGGCGATGAGGTCGTCGACGGCGGCGATGCGTTGGTCGATGGCGAGGATCTCGGTGGCCATCTGCCCCACCACCACGGCCGCGGCACGTTGGCCGGGGAGCGTGACGGTCTGCTGGCGGGCGGCGGCCACCATCGCCTCGGCGACCTGGACGGCGTTTTTCACGTGACCGCGTCGGAGTAGGGCGGTGATCCGGTCGACGCCGGCGTGCCGGATTGCGGCCGGGGTCTGCCAACAGGCGAGGACCATCATCGGGGCCTTCCGGTTCAGGTCCACAGCGCGTTCCAGGGCGGGGCTGATGCCGGTGAGGAGTTCCTGCAGCCGGAACAGGGTGGCGACGCGCTGGCCGACGAGGTCGGCGCGGTAGCCGGTGAGCACGCTGAGTTCGGCCAGGAGCCGGTCGGAGGGTTCCAGGATCGGAATGTCGGGGCGCAGGCGGATGGTCTGGGCGATGACGACCGCGTCGCGGGCGTCGGTCTTGTTCTCCCCGGCGAACGCGGCGGCCATGTGGAACGCGACGGTGCCGGAGACGTAACGAACCTGCACCTGCCGCCGCCACAGCAGGGTCAGCAGCAGCGCCGACAGGCCGGTCGTGACGTCGACCGCCCAGCAGACCCCACGGCCGTGCGTTGACACCTCGGCCATCACTGTCAGGAGCGCGGTCTCGTCGTTGGCTACTCGACGGGAGTAGACGAGCCGGCCGTCACCGTCGACAGCGGCGACGTGGTGGTGGGTCTTGCCGATGTCCACGCCGATCCACAGCTTCGCCACCGTCGTGCTCTCCTTCGTCGGTCGGCTTTTTCTCGAATGCGCCTCGTCTGGGGTTCGGGTTTGCCGGCATCTTCTAACGATGCGAACGCAGGTCGCGGATCTCCATCAGCGGTCTACCGAATCTCACAGACGACGAAGCGGCGGGTGGCATCTCCTACCGTGAGCCAAGCGATCTCGACGAAACACACGCAGCCATACCCACCGCTCTCGGGCATCTCCGGGTCTACGGCCGCCAGGGCCGCGCCCGTTCAACCCGGCCCGCCCGCGGAGCGAGAAGTGGGTGGCACCTCGAGGCTCAGCCACGATCACGGCGGAACACACTTCAGCCCTCCCCACCCTCGGACCCCGCGGGCGCGGCAACCCTGAGCCTGCCGCCGTCTCCGGCCGGCACCCCGGACACGATGTGCGGGACCTGCGAGCATCAGCGCTCCACCGAGCGCGGGGCAGGCGTTGGGCATCGTGGCCCACGACGGCTGGTCGCCGGCCGCCGCTCCGCGACCGGCCCGATTGCCACGCCAACCGTCGCCGCAGCGGCTTGAATGGTGGTGTGCAGGTCAGCAAGGACGGGCGGGGCTGGTGCGTCGGCACTGCCGCCGACGTGGGCTGGATCGCCGGGCACACCACTGCCGGCGTCTCGATCACCACCGCCATCCCGCCGATCTTCGACGCCTACGCCACCACGTACCAGACCGACGACGTCACCGCCACCGCCTACGAGCACGCCCTGATCGAGGACCTCACCACGCATACCCCCGACCAGCCGTGGTGGCTCGCCTACCTCGACACCGGCGCCCACGACGTCGTCTTCCCCCACGCCCCGAGGGTGTGCCTCTACTGGAACTGGCCGTACGTGCTGGTCCAGGCCGGCCCCGAACAGGCCCTCACCTGGCGGACCGGTGGTCATATCCGCCGCCCGCACGGCGCGCTGCCGGACATGTTCTTCCCCGCCGACCTGTCATGGCTGGTCTCCGCTCTCTGGGACGACACCTGGACCTGCGTCGGCGGCCCGGCACCACTGATCCACACCCTGGAACATGACCCGGTGGCCAGTGCCCGCCAGGTCCGACCTGGCGAGGACGCGCTGCCACCGGGGCTGACCCGCGAGTGACGACCCACGCCCCACGCCCCGGGCAGCGGGCAGCGGGCAGCGGGCAGCGGGCAGCGGGCAGCGGGCAGCGGGCAGCCTCCGATCATGGCTAACGCCCCCACGTCTCGGCGGGACGGCAGTCGCTGGTCGGTTTGCCGTAGATCCGCTTCCCGTCCGGGTCCGCGTAGCAGTGCTCGAGTTGGTCTTCGGCCTGGAACAGCGGACGCCTGTCGATCTCCGTCCCGCGGGCGTCGTAGCTGACCAGTTCAGGGTCGTTGCCGGCCTTGAGTCGGGCGTCGTTGGTCATCAGGCCGAACGCGCCTTCGGACAGTCGTGCTGTGGTGGTGTGGCCGTCGCCGTGGTCGAGCACGAGCCGGTGGACGCGGCTGCTGACCCGGCCGCTGACGCTGACGTCCCCGCCGTCGTGCTCGGTGGAGGTCAGCAGCAGCCGCTGCACCGGCCCGGGCAGCAGGTCACCGTGCGGCCACGGCTCAGTGGCGCCCCCGCCGGACTCGCGGGGAGTCCCCGCCCCGTCCACGTCGCAGGTGGCGTAGCCGACGTCGTTCATGAACAACACCAGCGCACGGTCACCTCGCTCCGTGGCCACCGCCAGGTCAGCCAGGGCCACCGGAACGGGTCGCTCCCCTGGTGCCTGGCGGGTCTGTCGTTGCGGGGAGTTCCACTGCAGGCACCGCTGCGCCGCGTCCCGCAGCGTCGGCGACAGCTCACCGGCCCCCATGGCCAGCACCTGTACGGTCGATCGCTCCGATCGGTCCCACCCCGCCACCGCGGCCCCGGATGCCGCGGCCAGCAGCGCCATCCCGGCCACGGCGATCCGCAGTCGCGGCGTACGCGCCGGACGCGGCCTCACGAAGCCGAGGATCCGGGCCCGCATCGCGTGTGCCGCATCCGGCGGCAGGTCCCGCTCCGCCGGCAGGTCGAGAATGTCGTTCACTGTTCCCCCTCCTGGATCTCCTGCGGCATCAGACGGGCCAGGCGGCTGCGCGCACGACTCACCCTCGACCGCACCGCCACCTCGCTGATGCCCAACACGGCTGCCGCGTCCGGGTACGACACGCCGGACCACAGGCACAACGCCACCGCCTCCCGCTCGGCAGGCGGCAATCCGCGGACCACCGAGAGGACCTCGGTCATCCGCCTTTCGTCGTCGAGCCGAGCGGAAACCTCGTCTGCGAGGTCACCATCGGCGTACCGCTCACCCGGTAGACGCCGTAGCAGCGCCAGCCACCGGCGCGCGGACCGCCACTCCGAGCGGACCGTGTTGGTGGCGACGACCAGCAGCCACGGCAGCGCCGAACCGTCCACCAGGCGGGCGTCGTGCCGGCGGCGCCACGCGACGAGGAACGTCGCCTGAGTGACGTCCTCAGCCGTCGACCACGACCCGGTCAGCCGGAACGCGTGGTTGTAGACCGGGCGGGAGTATCGGTCGAAGAGCCGACCGAACGCCGCCTCGTCGCCGGCGGTGATCGAGGACCACAGTTCCTCGTCCGGCGGCCATACTTGATGCCTCACACCACACTATGGCCGCCCACGCCGACCTTGTTGCAGGCCGACGGTCGACGTCTGAGGTCGTGGCGCCGGCGCGAGAGCCGCAGCGCGTGAAGGCGATGGTGGCCAGCTCACCGGGCGGCGGACCAGGCGTCAGGTGTCGAGGCCTGCGAGGTTGAGGCGTTCGAGCAGGCTGGGCTTGCGGGCGTGCGCCGCCCGCAGCTCGGCCAGCCGGTGTTGGAACGATGCGCTGTCTCCGTCGCGTTCGCCGAGGTCGCGCAGGTCGACGAGGAGTTGTACGGCGGTGTCGTACTCGCGGGGCTTCTTTGTGGCGATGAGTTCGTTGACCCGTTGCCAGGCGGTGGGTTGGTCGACTGCGAGGGTGTCGAGGTGCCGTTGCCGGGCTGCTGCGGCGGAGCGTTCCCGGCGGACCCGGTCGTGTTCGCGCAACTCGGCATCCCGTCGTTCCCGCACGGCACGCAGGTCCGCAGCGGCTGCGAGCAGTTGACCGGCAGTACGGACGGCCGTCGGAGTGGACGCGTCGACGGGATGCGCGTCGCGGTAGCGGCGCAGCAGTCGGTTGCGCAGGTGGCTTTCGCCGCTGGTGATTAGGTCGGTCAGGATGGCGTCCTTGTCCCGGGCGTGTAGCCCGACGACCCACTTCCGTAGTTGTGCGGCGGTCGGTTCGCCGGAGGCGGCCGGCGACGACCCAGCCGCCGCGGCCGCGATCAGGTCGGGGTCGATGCGCAGGAACTCGGCGACGGCGGTGAGCGGCGCGTCGAGGGTGTCCAGCTTGGCGGGGACGGGCGGTTCGGGCTCGTCGTCGGCGATCTCGGCGGACTGTACGCAGCGCAGCCAGGCGAGGTAGAGCAGGCGCAGGTCGCCGGCAGAGAGGTCGGCCCGGACCGGGATGATGGAGGTGAGCAGGCCGTGGCCGTCGAGGTCCCACTCGTCGGCGCCGTCCTCGTCCTCGTCGTGCAGGTCGATGATGACGTGCGTGCCGGCCGTCCAGGCGGATGCGCTGTCACCTTGGCAGTACTGGGCGACCGTGGCGGGGTCGAGCACTTGTTTCGGTAGCCGGAGCATGAGCTGGCGGGTGCCCCAGTTCGCCAGGTACAGGTGCGCGTCGAAGTACCGTTCCATCAGCTTGCGAGGGTCGCCCTTGAAGTCGCCCCACTCGTAGGTGTTGACGAAGCTGGTGGCGGTGATGTCGGCCCGGGTGGACAGCGACCGCAGCTCGGCCCGCTCCCGGCCGGTGAGGGGACGGTCGACGGCGGTGAATTCGTAGTACTGGTACTCGCTCACCGTGGCCTACCTCCCGGCCCAGTGCCGGTAGGCGTCGATCCACGCGGCACCGTCCGGCATAGGGGTGGGTAGCGGAAGGTCGAGAAGACCGACACGTTGCCGGTGGCGGCCTCGGGCGCAGACCGCGACGATGCTGTCCGCGGCCAGCTCGATCTTGCCTATGGTGACCTCGACGCCGAGGACGGTGGTGGTGAACGGCACCGCCAGATGCTCCTCGATCATGGCGAACAGGCCGGCACGCTCGTCCTCGTGACCGTCCGTGTCGACGGTGGCTTCCTCGATCATCGCCTCCAACGCGGCGGTCCCCTTCGATGCCATCGGCGGAGGATAGCGGACCGGTGTCGAGGTGTTCGGAGCCTGATACGCGAGGATGGTCGGCATGGGTTCGGTAGCCGAGTTCGTCGATCTTCGGCGGGAGGTGGAGCGGGTACGGGCGGAGAACGCCCGGCTGGCGCGTCTGCTGGAGTTGCGCGGCCAGGACACGTCTGCGGCGCCGGAGCAGTTGTCCGCGCCGATGGAGCCGCCAGGGCTGGTCACCATGGCTTCGCCGACCCGGGACAAGCTGACGTTGTTCGCCGACCGGTTCCGGGCCCGGGCCGACGTGTACGCCGTGCGGTGGGACAACGCCCGTACCGGCGCTGCCGGCTGGATGCCCGCGGTCGCGGGCGGTTGGCGTAAGGGTATGGACCGGCGGGGTGCCACCTACCTGCCCCGCACGACGGAGGTCGTCGCGGCGCATCTGGTCGGCGACGTGTTCATGGGCCTGTATCCGCTGATGCCCGGCAACACCTGCCACTTCGTCGTGGCCGACTTCGACGGGCCGACGGCGGTGCTCGACGCCCTCGCGTACGTGAAGGCGGCACGGGCCAGCGCGGTGCCCGCCGCGTTGGAGATCTCCCAGTCGGGCCGCGGAGCCCACGTGTGGGTCTTCTTCACCGGCGCTGTTCCCTCGGCCACCGCGCGGGCCGTCGGCACGGTCCTGTTGCGTGAGGCGATGGTGCTGCGCGGGTCGATGGACCTGCGGTCGTACGACCGTCTCTTCCCCAACCAGGACGTGCTGCCCGAGGGTGGCTTCGGCAACCTCATCGCCGCGCCGCTACAGGGTCGCCGCCGCAAGGACGGACTGACCACCTTCCTCGACCTCGGCACCCTTGAGCCGCACGCCGACCAGTGGGCGTTCCTGTCAACGCTGGATCGGCTCAGCCCCGGCGAAGCCGAACACGTCGCCCGGCAGGCCAAACACGCCCTCACCGGCGCGGACGTCGCGACGATGAGCCGGTCCACCGCGACCCAGGTCCACCCTCCGCTCCCTGCGGTGGTCCACGCGGAGGCCGGTGCCGGGCTGAGCATCGACGCCAGGCAGCTCACGCCCGCCGCGCTGGCGACGTTCAAGCACGCCGCCGCCATGACCAACCCGAAGTTCTACGAGCTGCAGCGGCTACGTAAGTCCACCTGGGACACCCCACGCTTCATCCAGGGCTACGACCTCACCCTCGATGACCGCCTGGTCCTACCCAGGGGCCTGCGGCACACCATCGCCACGATCGTCGAGCGCGCCGGGTCACGGCTGGCCGTCACGGACGTACGAAACTCCGGGACCGAGATCGACGCCGCGTTCACCGCCGAACTCACCAGCAGGCAAGCCAACGCGGTCGGCGCTCTGCTCGCCCACGACGACGGGATCCTGGTCGCTCCACCCGGCTCCGGCAAGACCGTCATGGCCTGCGCCGTGATCGCCGAACGCAGCACCTCCACCCTGGTTCTCGTCGACCGCAAAGCCCTAGCCGACCAGTGGCGCACCCGCGTCGAGCAGTTCCTCAGCATCAAGCCCGGTCAACTCGGTGGCGGCCGACGCAAGCTCACCGGCACCGTGGACATCGCGCTGCTGCCCTCCCTCGCCCGGCGCGACGACGTCGCCACCCTGACCCAGGGGTACGGGCACGTCATCGTCGACGAATGCCACCACCTCGGCGCCGCAGCCTACGAGCACTCGGTCAAACGGATCGCTGCGCAGTTCTGGCTCGGCCTCACCGCCACCCCCCACCCGACGCGACGGCCTCGGCCAACTCGTCACCTGGCAACTCGGACCCGTCCGCCACACCCTGACCGACGAGGAACAAGGCACCCTCGCGGCCGCGATGCACACCGACGCCGGACCCCGTCGAGCGCTGTTCATCCACGAGACCACATTCCAACCCGGCGACGTCGACCTGGACGCGCCCGGCGCGCTCGCCGAGGTGCACCGAAGGCTGGCCCTCGACGAGCCCCGCAACACCCAGATCGCCGACGATGTCGCCGCGGCCCTGACCCGCGGTCGCAACTGTCTCGTGCTGACCCGCCGGGTCGCCCAGGTCGAGGCACTCACCGCCCTACTCGCCGCACGCGGACATCAGGCGCTTGTGCTCCAAGGCGCGATGAGCACCCGCGAACGGCGGGCCATCGTTGACCGGCTCGACGGCGCCAAGGCCGGCGACGGCCTCCTTGTCGTCGGCACCACACCGTTCATCGGTGAAGGCTTCGACGCCCCCGCCCTCGACACCCTCTTCCTCGCCGGCCCGATCTCCTACGACGGCCTACTCGTCCAATGCGCCGGCCGCGTTATCCGCGCCGCGCCCGGCAAGGACCTCGCCGAGGTGCACGACTACCACGACCCGGCCACACCAATCCTCGCCGCCTCACTCCCACGCCGCATGCCCGGATACCGGGCCCTCGGCTTCACCAGAACATGAGCGCATCAATCGCGATCATCATGACTGGTCCGCCGGCTACAGAGCTACGACGTAAGCCAAGCGCGCTGGGCCTAGCCTGGTAGGCTTACGGGCCATGGGCCGGTTCTCCGAGGATGAGCTGCAGGCGGTCGTCTCCCGGTATGAGGCGACGCGGGCCGCCGCGCTGACCGAGCGGGACGAGCAGCTGCGGGCGTTCCACGCCGCCGGCTGGCGGCCGGTGGATCTGCAACGGGTCACCGGGTACAGCCGGGAGACGATCCGCCAGGCGCTACGACCGGAAGTCCGGCGGGCGACCAATCTCAGCCGACGCAGGACGTCACCCCAGCCGCCGGCGGACTACCGGCCCTACGGCGACCGGAAGCCCTACGTGGTGGCCGCGACTCTCGCCGATCTGCATGGCCCGACCGCGGGCACGGTGACGCTTCCGCGTTATCTCGACTGGTCCGGGCACGCCGAGTACGACCTCAACCGGCCCGCACGCCTGGCCAGCATGTACAAGGTGGTCCTCACCGAAGCCAGTACCGTCGAGGATCTGAACACCTGGCTCGACGCCGACCTCCTCCGGCAGCTCTGGCCCACCCTCTGGCTGCCGCCCCAGCTTCGCCAGCGCTGGGAGGACGCCTTCCCCGAACTCGCCGCGACCCGCAGCAACGCGGCATAGCGGTGGACCCGTTCCACGAACGCCTCGCCCGTACCGGGCTCGCGGCTGCCAATCGATACGGCTTCGCACTGGCCGGCGGTTACGCGGTGCAGGCGGCCGGGCTGCTGGAGCGGCCCAGTGAGGACGTCGACCTGTTCACCGCTTGGGACCGCCGCGACGAGTTCACCGCCGCGGTCACCGCCGTCGTGCACGCCTACCGGAACGACGGCCTCACCGTCGAGACCGAGCGGCAATACGACACGTTCGCCCGGCTGGCCGTCACCGACGGCACCCGGGTTTCCAAGGTCGAACTCGGCGTGGACTGGCGCGCCAACGAACCAATCCTCATGGCGATCGGACCCGTCCTCCACCCTGACGACGCGGTAGCGAACAAGATGAGCGCCCTCTACGGGCGAGCGTTCGCCCGGGACTTCATCGACATCGACGCCACCCTGCGGTCAGGCCGCTACACCCGCGAAGCCCTCCTCACCCTCGCGCAGCGCGCCGACCGCGGCTTCGACCCGCGCATCTTCGCCGACGCCCTCGGACAAGCCGCCCAGCTCGACTCCGACGACTTCACCCAGTACGGCATCACCGGCCCAGCGCTGGACGATCTCCGTAGCCGATTCGCGGAGTGGCGCCGCGACCTGCTCGACGGCGAGGAAGGGTGACTCGGTCCCGACTCCCGGCAGCGTAAGCCTGCACACGCAGGGCCCAGAACGTCCAGCTGGTCTTCGGCAAGCGATCGCAGCGAGCCCGCGAAGCGACCGGCACGCCACGAGGGACAGCAGGAGAAAGCAGGTCGTCGGCCTGTGGACACCGGCAGACCGTCGTCTTAGGAGCACACGAACCCGGTTTGCGACCGGCGGTCGGCCCCGGTGACCCGCGTTGGCACCGGTTCACCCTGGTTGGCATCCGCTGGAGAGCACACACCGCGCACATCACCGAAGATCATGTGAGCGCTGNCCTCGCTCATCCGGGGCAGGAGCCTCCGTGTAAGACGGGGAGCCCTCTCTCCACCCGAATGCCCGCCGATTGAACAGCCATCGCGGCGGCAATCTTTACCACGGGGTGACATGGCGGACGTAACAGGATCCAGTCCACCGCAACCGGCACCGACCGCGCCGACCTGCTGACAGGCTTGCCACGTTCCACACCCGCCGCCACTGCCCGATCGGGCGAGGCCACCGTCGCGCACCAGCGCGTGATGGGTGGAGCGCCCGCGTACTCTGATCGCTCGGGCAGCCCCGTGCGGGCGGGGGCGAAGGTCGGTGGGCATGAGCGAGCGGGACGCACTGCGAGGTCTGCTGCGGCAGTCGCACCACGCCCGGCCCGAGGACCTGCCGGGGATGGCACGGCGGGCCGCCCGGCAGCTCGGCGCCGACGACATGATCCTCTATGTGGTCGACCACGAGCAGCGTCAGCTGCTCGCGCTGCCCGGTCCGGACGCACCGCATCGAGTCTCGCTGGCCATCGAGGGAACCCTGGCCGGCCGGGCGTTCAGCATGTTGCGCCCGTTCGGCGGCCCGGTGGACGACGGTGCGCGGTTGTGGTTGCCGCTGCTCAACGGTCTGGAGCGCGTGGGCGTCGCGGAGGTGGTCGCCGCGGCTGCCGTGCCTGACTCCGCGGTGGCCGCGTTCGAGGCGGTGGCCTCCCTGCTCGCCGAGCTGGTGATCACCCGATCGCAGCACAGCGACACGATCGAGTCGGTCCGCCGCCGCGAGCCGATGCGCCTGCCCGCCGAGATGCTGCGCGCCCAACTTCCGCCGCTCACCTTCTCCACCGGCGGCGTGATCATCAGTGGGATCCTGGAGCCCTGCTACGACGTGGGTGGCGACGCCTTCGACTATGCGGTCAACGGCGACATCGCCCACCTCGCCCTGTTCGACGCCGTCGGGCACGGCTCCGGTGGCGGGATGCGCGCCGTGATGCTCGCCAGCCTGGCCCTGGCCGCGTACCGCAATGCCCGTCGGGGCGGGTTCGACCTGGTCGAGACCTACCATCACATCGACACTGCGGCGCGTGACCACGACCGGCGCGGACTGATCACGGGGGTGCTGGCCGAACTCGACCAGCGCACCGGCCGGCTGCGGGTCATCTCCGCCGGACACCCGGGCGGGCTGGTGCTCCGTCGCGGCAGGGTCGCCGCCGTCCTGCCCACGCCCACCGCCCTGCCGGTGGCCCTGGGCGACCGGCGTCCTCCGATGGTGGTCGAGGAAGCCCTCGAACCCGGCGACGACGTGCTCTTCTACACCGACGGCATCATCGAGGCCCGCTCGGCCGACGGGGAACGGTTCGGCACCGAGCGGCTGGTCGACTTCACCGTCCGGGCACTGGCCGACGGGCTGCCGCTACCAGAGACCGCGCGGCGTCTCGTTCACGCGATCCTCGCCTACCAGGATGACCGGCTGCAGGACGACGCCACCGTACTCATGGTCCGCTTCCGTGAGCCCACGGCAGGCAGGGCCTGACCGCCCCGCAGTCCCAGCGTCGCAACGGCTGTTCCGCCGCCCGCCGCGACGAGATTCCCCGCCTCGCGCACTCAGACCGCGGTGGGTGGCGGATCTGCCACCCGGCCGAACAGCTGCATGATGCCGGTCAGGTCGAGGATCCGGCGGACCTGCCCGGTGGCGTTGAGCAGGGTGAGATCCACTCCCCGGTCGACCGCGTGGTGGTGCGCTCCGACCAGGATGCTGAGTACGGTCGAATCGATGAAGGTCAACCCTGCCAGGTCGATCTCCACCGTCCCGGCCTGGGCGACGGTCTCGTGCAGCAGGTCATCGAGCCGATCGGCGCCCGACATGTCGATCTCACCGGACAGCGCCAGGACACGACGATCAGCACCGACGTCGACATGCCAGTGCCAGGTCTGCTCCGTGGCCACTGTCACCCTTCCTCGTACACGGTCGATCGGGGGCGCAGCTGCGCTGTCACCGAGGCGGTCGTTCCCTGTCCGGAGTTGTCGATCATCAATCCTTCGGTGAGCTGCTGTGCCAGCCACAGTCCCCGGTGGCCGACCTCCCCGGGCGACGGCAGGGCGACGGCAATCTCACCCAGCCCGGGCCCGTTGTCGCTGACCTGGCAGGTCAGCAGGTCGTGGTGCTGCCACAGACGCACCTCGCCGCTGCCCCCGCCGTGGCGCACCACGTTGGTGACCAACTCGTGCACCGCCAATACGAAGTCCTCCAGCCCGTCGCCGACCAGACCCGCCGAACGGGCTGCCGCGGCGACCGCGTGACGCAGCGCCGTAACCCGCGCAGCGGTGATCTCTTCCGACAACAACGCCACGTCGCCGGCGCCGCGAGCGGTGCTCCACCTGGCACCCACGTCGTCCGTTCCGCCGCTGCCCATGATCGGACGCTACACGCAGCCGATCCGCCGCGCCCGGGCACGCCGGCCAGGCGTAAGACGGCGACCCCTCGGACCGCCGGTCACGCACAGCATCCCGGTCGCCGGCCGGGGTGTGAAGAGGTGCGACGAGCGGGGCTGACCGTCCGAGGCGGGAACCCGGGCGTTCGCCTGGTGGGCCGGCCGGCTCATCGCCCGCCGACGACATCGCACGAAGGGTGGGCTGGTCAGTCCTGTCGCCGCAGCCCCCGCTACTGCTTCTCGTTCTGCCGGAGGGCTTCCTCGAGTTGGTCTTCCAGAATGATGATCCGGCAGGCGGCCTCCAGGGCGGTGCCGTCGTCGACCATTTCCCGGGCCCGGGCAGCCAGGCGCAGCTGGTAGCGGGAGTAGCGGCGGTGCCCGCCGCTGGAGCGCTGCGGATTGATCAATTTTGTCTCGTCCAGGCGACGCAGGAAGTCCTGCGTGGTGCCGAGCATCTCCGCGGCCTGCCCGATGGTGTAGGCCGGGTAGTTCTCATCGCCGAACATGTCTTCGGGGTTTTGCCCCATGTCACCTCCACGTCGAGGGCCCCGGCGCACAAGCGCCGGGGCCCAGGGTTACGGGTCAGAACACCATCTACCGACCGGAACGTCGGCTTGTCGTATCCGCACCAGCCGTCATTGACGGCTTCGGGTGCGAGGATCGCATATGCGTGACCGGAGACCACCTCTCGTTCGATGGAAACTGCGGTGTCCGCCCGGCCTGACATGACGGCCGACGGCGGGCGATCCAACGGTGTAAGGCCCTCCCTTTCCTCTGCGTACACGTTTCCCTTGCTGTCGTACGGTCCGCCGGCGCCGGAGCCCACGCGACTTCACAGCCCCGACACGTGCAGCGAACATCAGCCGGAGCCCTGAAAGGACCTTGGCCCCACCTGCACCCCGGCGTGTGTCACGCCGGAACTGACGTGCTCTTACTGCCTCTCAAGAGGAACGGTGAAGCATGTTCCTCTTCTATCCGCCCGTCGTGTCCTCACGGCCGGACGGCCCGTCTGCGTCTTGACGGATCTTTCCTCTCGACTTGAAGAAGAGTATGCCGTACCGCAGAAGATGTCTAGCATTTCCAACCTAGATTTCCTGGTCGACGGTCATCAGGATGACTGGCCCGCCGAGCAAGCAGGGCGCGCGCCATGGCGACACGACCCGACGCCGATGCCACCTACCGGCGATGAAGACCGCCGCGCGGTCGACGACGTACCAGGGCCGGCCGCGTTGGTCGCGTTCACCGCCCACGACGCAGCCCTCCGGAGGCCCTCGCCGGCGGGTACGCGCTCGTCGCGGACCTGCGCGCGGCAGGCGGCCGGCATCCGGCCGACGAACGGCTCCGCGGCTGGTCGCGGAACTGCGGGCGACCAGTGACCGCTTCGCCGAGCTGTGGGAGTCCGGCGCCGTCGGCCGGCACGAGGCCGCCCGCAAGACAATCGATCATCCGTACGTGGGTCCGCTGACCCTGGACTGCGACGTGCTCACCGTGGCGGGCAGCGACCTGCGCATCATGATCTACACGGCCGAGCCGGGCACCGAGGATGCCGACCGCCTGGCCCTGCTCACTGTCGTCGGCACCCAGGCGGTCGCCGGTGGAGACCAGCTCGGTGTGGATCGCGGTGACACCACACCGGCCGGAGCCGACGTCCGGCGGCCCGGAGAGGTTTCCGGGCCGCCGGACGGTGGGCTACTTGATGCCGGTCAGGGCGGCCAGGGCGTTGGCGGTCCGGAAGCACGGGTTACGGCCCAGGTCGCCGACGGTGGTGATGGTGGAAGGCGTCCGTGAGGAGGAGTGGTTCACGCCTCTTCGTCGCCGCCCTCGTCGTCGCCGAAGGAGTCGAAGACCTCGTCGGCGACCATGCCGCCGGCGAAGCCGAGAGCGGCGCCGCCGACCACGCCCGCGGCGACCGCGCCCATGCCGGGACCACCGTGACGCTCCTGGTGGTGCTCCTCCTTGTAGTGCCCGCCGGGGTGACCGTACGCGGCGTGCCCGTAGCCGGGCGCGCCGTAGCCCTGGGCGGGCGGGGCGTAGCCGTGGCCGGTGTGCAGGCTCTGGTAGCCGTCGAGGGCCTGGCGGACCCAGGTGTCGACCTGCGCGGCCCAGTCGACGCGGTCGGCGTCGGCGTGCGCGGCGTGGTAGCGGCCGTACGAGTCGTGGCCGCCGGTGAACAGGCCACCGCGCTTGTCGAACTCCAGCACCACGTCGACGCCGTGCTCGCTCGCGACGAAGGTCAGCTCGACCTCGTTGACGCCGTGGGCGTACTGCGCGGCGGCGTAGTACTCGATCTCCTGGTAGAACGGCAGGCTCTGGTGCAGCCCGGAGATGTGCCCGCGTTCCAGGTCGGCGCCCTTGAACCCGAAGCCGAGCCGGCCGAACGCCTCGAGGATGCGCTCCTGCACCGGCAGCGGGTGCACGTACACCGGGTCCAGGTCGCCCTTGTCGATCGCGCCGCGGATCGCCACCTCGGTGCGCAGGCCCATGGTCATACCGTGCAGATGCTGCCCATACAGGTCGGTCACCGGGGTCTCCCACGGCATCGCCACCTGGAACGGCAGCGACAACTGCTGACCCTCGCGCAGGTGCAGACCACCCGCGACCTGTACGCGGTGGAACTCGACGAGGGCGTCGTACTCCTCCTCCGCGCCGTCGATCTCCACCCGGGTGACCAGCCCGACGGTGATGTGGTCGATCTCCACGTCATGACTGCCGCCGGTCAGGTTCACCTGCCCGCCCAGCATCAGTCCCGGGCGGGTGCTCGGATTGGACAGGACCGTATCGACGCTGGGGCCGCCCACCCCGAACGCGCCCAGCATCTTCTTGAACACCACGAACCTCTCCCTCGACGACCGCCGTACGCGCGACACGAGGACCGTGAAACTTTCACGTGAAACCCTTGTGCCACAACGAGATCAACGGCGTCCATAATGGAAGCCGTTGAGCGGGGAAGCTACCAACGCCACCTGAGAAGTAGCTGAGTGAATCCAGTCGGTTACCCTCCGGCACCGGGGTGGAGTGCCGCCACGGCTCGCATGGCGACGTCGACGGAGGCCTGAAGGTCCTCGCGGCTCGCGCCGGCGTGGATCCGACACGCGTACCAGAACCGCGAGGAGCTGGCCCGCAACCTGAGGCGGGCACGGCGGTTCGTGAATCCGTTGCGGACAGCAGCGGCGAAGTGAGAGGCCCGGCGCGGAGAACGATCCTCCGCGCCGGGCCCCGGGGTCGGTTCCGGTCAGGCGGCGCAGGTGGCGGTGGCGCCCTGGCCGGTGCCGGTGCCCTGGAAGCCGAAGTTGGTCGTCTGGCCGGCGCCGACCTGCCCGTTGTAGCCCACGTTCGTGAACCGGACGGTGCCGCTGGTGCCGCTGGCCTGGGCGTTCCAGGTGCCGGTGATCGCGGCGCCGCCGGGCAGCGCGACGGTGACGGTCCAGCCGTTGATGGCCGCGGAGCCCGCGGTGACGTTCACGCTCGCGGTGAAGCCGCCGTTCCACTGGTTGATCGCGACCGCCGCGGAGCAGCCGTTACCGGCCGGCGGCGGCGTGGTCGGCGGCGCCGTGGTGGGCGGCGCGGTCGTCGGCGGAGCCGTGGTCGGCGGCGCGGTCGTCGGCGGGTTGGTCGTCGGCGGCGCGGTCGTGGGCGGGTTGGGCGCGCCGTTGGCCAGGCTGAAGGCCAGGTCCGGCTGGAACGAACCGGCCGTGTAGCGGCAGCCGTCCGCCTCACCCGGGGGCTTCACCCAGAGGTACGCGTCGATGTTGGCGTCGCCGGTGTTCGTCGTCGGGTACTGCCCGATGCGCCGGTCGGTGTTGTCGTCGGCGCACCAGTCCCCGGCGGCTCCCCCGTTGCGGCTGGTGTCGATGACCTGCCGCTTGCCGGAGATGCCCATGCCGTTGAGCGCGGAGATGACGGCCCGGCCGAAGTTCGCCTCACTGGAGGTGGGGTTGAAGTTCGACACGTTGGTGAAGAAGCCGTCGGCGTACTGCACGCCGGCCGCGCGGAGCCGGTTGGCAGTGTCGTTGGCGCTGTTCCAGGTCGAGTGGCCGCCGTCGAGGTACACCTTGGCGTTGGGGTTGGCCGACTTGATGGTCTGGGTGGCCGTGGTGAGCGCCTGGTTGCGGGCGTTCAGCTCGCCGGTGCTCAGGCAGGTCTGGAGCGCGAGCGAGTCGGTCTCCAGGATGATCAGGACGGTCTGGTTGCCGAGTCCGCGGGCGAAGTTGGACACCCAGGTCTGGTACTGGTTGAGGTCCGGCGCCCCGCCGGCGCTGGCGCCGCCGCAGTCCCGGTTGGTGATCTCGTACACCGACAGCACCGGGATCTGCTGCGCCGCGTTGGCGGCGCCGATGAAGCTGGAAACCTCGGACTGGATGGTCGACGGGTTGAAGTTGGCGTACCAGCGCGCCTGCGGCTGGCTGGCGATCTTGTCGCGGATGACGGCGGCGCGCGAGTCGCCGGGGTTGGCGGCGACCCAGCGGACGACCGCCGAGGACGGGTCGCGGTAGAGCGATCCGGACACCGTGCCGGCGGATGCGCCACCGACGGCGAAACCGACGCCGGCCGCGGCGAGGCCCGCGACGGCGGCCACGCTGATGGCCGCTGATCTGCGGCGGGACGAGAGGATAGCCACGTCGTGTTTCCTCCTGATCACATAGACGTATCTAAGTTCATGGGAGCGTTCCCACGACGGTAGCGGAGGCGGGCGTCGATGCCAAGATGTGAACGTCGGCCACTGCCCCGTAATCTGGCGACGGTCGACGAAGCCTGCGTGGGAGGAAGACCAGGCATGACGGCGCTACCAGGCCAGCATCTGCCCACGGCGGATCCGTCGGTCACCGGGCGGCCCGCGGACGAGGATCTGCGGACGCTGTTCGGCAAGTCCATCGCCGTCTTCGCGGCGCTCGCCGGGCCGACACACGTGGTGGAGGCGGCGAACCCGGCGTTCTTCACCGCCATCGGCGAGGAACGCGCCCGCACCGGGGTCGCGCTCGCCGAGCTGATGCCGGAACTGGACGGCCAGGGCTTCATCGCCCTGCTGGACGAGGTCTACCGCACGGGCGAGTCCTACACCGGCCACGACGCCCGGATCATGCTCGGCACCGGGTCGCAGGCGCGGGAGGCGTTCTTCGACTTCACCTACGAGGCGCGCCGCGACGCCGACGGCACGGTGACCGGGATCCGCGTGATCGGGGTGGAGACCACGCAGGTCAAGCACGCGCAACGGCTGATGGCCGAACACCGCGCGATGCTGGAGCAGATCGCCCGGCAGGCGCCGCTGGCCGAGGTGCTCGACGGGATGGCCCGCTGCATCGAGAACCTCGCGCCGCAGGAGGTGCTCGTCTCCGTCCTGCTCGCCGACGCCGACGGCCTGCACCTGCGCCACGGCGCCGCGCCCAGCCTGCCCGACTTCTACAACCAGGCCATCGACGGGATCGCCACCGGCGAGGGTGTCGGCTCGTGCGGCACCGCCGCGCACCGGCGCGAGCCGGTCATCGTCACCGACATCGCCACCGACCCGTTCTGGGCCGACTTCCGCGACCTGGCCGAGCGGGCCGGGCTCGCCGCCTGCTGGTCCACGCCGATCCTCGCCCGCGACGGCAGCCTGCTCGGCACCTTCGCCATGTACCACCGCACCCCGCGCGTCCCGCGCGACGCCGACCTGGCGCTCGCCCGGGTCTTCACCGGCACCGCCGCCCTGGCCATCGAACGCCACCACATCGAACAGGCGAAGGCCGAAGCGGACGCCCGCGCCCGGGCCGCCCACGACGAGCTGGCACGGGTGGTGCGGGCGGAACGGGAACTACGGGCCGAGGCGGAACAGCGTGCCGCCGCGGCGGCGGAACTCACCGCCCGGCTGCGCGCCGCCGCAGCCGCGCAGGCCGCCACTCCCCGCCCCGAACGGTGTCAGCTCGGCGGCGGCGACGGCTGCACGGCACCCGCCGAGATCAAGATCGCTGACTCGTGGGGTGACTCGGCGTGGGGCTGCCCGCTCCACGTCGAGGAGGCAATCATCAACGTGCGTTCGGTCTTCATCGCCAACGAGGAACTCGGCGGCCTGGCCGCCTACCTGAACCGCTGACCACTCGACCGCGCCCGGCGACACCATCAAGGGGACCGGTGCGCACGGCCGGGGCCGTCACGCCCGGCTGACGGCCTAGCGCCCGTCGGGCGCGCCGGCCGGCTCGCGAGCGGGTTGCGCCGCGGCGAACGGGCTCCGCAGACGGGTCATGGATTCGGCGCTGACGTCCGCGATCGGACTGCGCTCGTCGTCGGTGGCTCCGACCCCCTCCACACGGAAGGGGTTCAGGGCGAACGTGTTGTCGGGCACGAAGTGCTCCAAGGGAATCTGCACGGCAGCGCTCGACTCAGTCGTCGCGGCTGGGAAACCGTGGGAGAAGCAGGGGGTGGCGATCAGTCATCGGTACCCCGCGTCGTCAGCCTAGCGCGCATCGGCCGGGCGGGCGCGCCACGGCCGGAATCGGCGACGGGCTCAGAGCTGGACGACGTGCCCCACCCGGGGCGGTGTGCGGCCCGCGAGGACGTCGAGCCACGCGTCCCGCAGCGCCTCCGGACCGGCGCCGACCCGCACGTCGAGCCATCCGTTCACCACCCGGGAGAACCGCTGCCAGGCGTCGGCGAACCGCTCGTCGAGGCCGTCGCGACCCCAGTCCTGGCTCCGCTTGCGGATGCGCACCGGCGCGAAGAAGACCTCCCCGGCGGCACCCGCGTTGGGCGTCTGCTGGGTGAGTCCGACGGCGATGTCCCGGACCAGCAGGTCGCCGAGGTGCGCACGCAGGGCGGCGCGGGTGGCGGGTGAACCGGACAGGTCGAGATAGACGGTCGGTACGGCGTCGAGCGCGCCGATCTCGTCGTAGGAGAGGACCTCGTCGTAGCAGCCCAGCGACCTGGTGAAGGCGAGGTTGCCCCGCGAGGTGAGCCCGATCAGGCGTGGGCCGCGGCCGTACAGTTCGAACGCGGTGGCGTACGCCGTCTTGCTCGACGCGGACGACAGCACCAGCGACCGCGCGCCGTAGGCGTCCTCGTCGATCACCTGGTCGGCGAGCATGAACGAGGTGAAGAACAGCGGCCGGAACAGGATCAGCAGGTCCTCCTGCTCCGCCCGGTAGGCGGGGTCGCCGGTGGTCGACCGGTAGGAGTTGTACGGCGACGGCAGGCCGGCCCGGTGCGCGCTCGCGTCGCGGAACCCGGACCCGTCCACCCGGTCCGGGCGTACCACCAGGTGGCCCGCGGGCGGCAGGTAGCCGTAGACCCGGTGTCCCGGCTCGACGCCGGACACTGTGGACGCGACCACCTCGGCGAAGCCCCACAGCGGCGGGAGGCCCCACCGGTCGTCGAGTCCTCGGGGCTGCGGCGGGAAGAACTCCCAGTAGCGCATCGCCTCACCGAGCACCGCATACGTCACGTTGTTGGCGGTCAGGCCGACGCGGTCCACGCGCAGCAGCGCCTCCCCGTCGGCGAGGTCGGACACAGCGCCGTCGACGAGTGTGGTGCGAGCGAGGTCGTCACGGGCCACAGCGAACGTCCACGAGTCAGCCATGGCCTGACGCTAGGCAGCCGGGAAACCGGAGACAAGTGCACTGGGAGTGCAAAATCCCACTCGACGCATCGTTGCGCACCGCCGGTTCAGAGGTAACGAACACCCGTCAGCTCCGCCGCCGCAGCCCAGAGGCGCTGACCGACAGCCGGGTCGGCGGCCTGCCGGTTCAGCCGCGCCTCGGCCACCGGACCCCAGGTCTCGAAGAGCCGGGACGGGCCGAAGAACTGGCCGCCGCGTACCTCCGGGTCGGTCGCCGCCCGCAACTGCGGCAGGGCGCCCTGCTCGACCGGCTGGGTGGCGAGCAGGCCCAGCCGCCCGATCATTCGTCCCAGCCGGCCCCGGTGTTCCCAGGCCCGCGGCGTGAGGTTGCTGCGGGTGAGACCGGGATGCGCCAGCGCGCTGACGATCGGCAATCCGGCCGCGCGCACGCGACGGTCCAGCTCGACGCCGAAGACGGTGGTGGCGAGCTTCGAGCGGCCGTACGCGGCGGAGGCCCGGTAGTCGCGCTCGGACATCAGGTCGCCGAAGTCGAGCCGCGCGTTGCGGTGGGTGAGCGAGCTGAGGCTCACCACCCGCGCCGCCCGTGCCCCGGCGAGGGCGTCCAGCAGCAGGCCGGTCAGCGCATACGGGCCCAGCATGTTGGTGGCGAACTGGAGCTCGAAGCCGTCGGCGGAGGTACGGCGCGGGCCGAGCAGCACCACACCGGCGTTGTTCACCAGCAGGTCGATCGTCGGGTGGTCGGCGGTCAGCTTCGCGGCGAACGCGCGTACCGATTCGAGGCGGGCCAGGTCCAGCTCGCGTACCTCGGTGTCGCCGCCGATCCGGCCGGCGGCCTGCCGGCCGGCGGCGGTGTTCCGCACGGCCAGCACGACGTGGGCGCCACGGCGGGCCAGTTCGGTGGCGGTGACCAGGCCGAGGCCCGAGTTCGCTCCGGTCACGACGGCGACCCGGCCGCGCTGGTCGGGGATGCGGTCGGCGGTCCATCCGGTCATCTGCTGCTCCTCGGGTACGGCGGTTCGTGTCGAGCGATGACGCTAGGAGCGTTCCGGCCCGGCTCGGTCGTTCGCGGTTGCCTAGGTCCGCGGGACCTACCCTGGGCGGGCGGCGTCGCGGCAGACTGGCGGCATGAGCAGCCCGCATCCGTACGCACGCGAGCTGGGCGCCTTCCTGCGCGCCCGGCGCGGCCGACTGCGCCCGCGCGACGTCGGCCTGGAGCCGGGCGGCCGGCGCAAGGTGACCGGCCTGCGGCGGGAGGAACTGGCCCTGCTGGCCGGGCTGAGCACCGACTACTACCAGCGGATGGAGCAGGGCCGGGAGGTACGCCCCTCGGACGACGTCCTGGACGCGCTCGCCGGCGCCCTCGGCTTGGACGACACCGAACGCCGGCACCTGTTCACGCTGGCCCGGGCCGCCCGGCGGCCGGTGCCCGCCCGCGTCGACCGGGAGCCGGAGCGGGTGCCGGACGGCACCCGGCGGCTGCTGCGGGTGATGGACACGCCGGCTGTCGTCCTCGGCCGGCATCTGGACCTGCTCGACTGGAACCCGATGGCGCAGGCGCTGCTCGGCGACCCGGCGGACCACCCGCCCGGCCGGCTCAACATGCTCCTGCTGCTGTTCGACGACGCGCTGACCGGGGGACGGAGCTGCCCGGACTGGGAGCGGCAGGCGCTCGACTACATCGGCATGCTCCGCGCCGCCGTCGCCGACGACCCGACCCATCCCCGCGCCACCGCGATCGTCGGCGAGCTGAGCATCCGCAGCGCGGAGTTCCGGCGGCTGTGGGCACGGCACGACGTCCGCGCCTCGGTGAGCGGCACGAAGACGTTCCGGGTACCAGGACTGGGCGACATCGTCCTGGACTGGGACACCTATCCGCTGCCGGGCAGTCCCGGCCCGGTCATGCTCGTCTTCACCGCCGAGCCGGGCAGCCCGGACGCGGATCGGCTGCGGCTCCTGGCGTCGTGGCGCGCGACCCGCCCGGCGTCCGCCGACGGCCGACCTTGATCAGCGGAACGCCGGTCACCGTCCCCGGTTGAGGCCGACGATCGCGCCGTTGAGCGCGGTGGCGAAGAGGGTCCACGCGACGTACGGGGCGAGCGCCGCCCCGGCGGGACGGTCGGTGCGCGCCGCGCGGCGCAGCAGCACCAGGTTGGACGCGTTGAGCGCGGCGATCTCGGCCAGCGCGGCGCCAGGCTTGCGGGCGCCGAAGAACAGGGCGGTCCAGCCGGCGTTGAGCGCCAGGTTGAGCGCGTAGCCGCGGGCGAACGCGGCGCGCTCGGGCCCCTCGGAGCGGTCCAGCGCCCGCGCACCGGCGACCGCGATCAGCCCGTACAGCGGGGTCCAGACGAGGGGGAACGCGGCCGACGGCGGCTGCCAGGCGGGCTTGCGCAGATGGCGGTACCAGCGCGACGAGGTGCCGGTGGAGGTGGCGGCGGCGCCCGCGGCGGCGGTCGCGGTGACTGCTGCCGCGGTCTTGACCAGGGTCGGTACTCGCATACCGCTCAGCTACCCGGCCAGCCGCGAATCAACCCGACGCACAGATCCTTCACCGGAGCATGCGGAACTCGTAGACAATTTTCATGCCCTTCGATAGCCTCGCCATTCAGTGACGCTTGTCGATAGGAGTCCCCATGCGACGGCTCGTGCTCTCCTTCACGCTGGCGGCGATCGGCGCCTGGGCCGTGGTGCCGGCCCCGGCCTCGGCCGCGCCCCGCCCGGCACCCGCGCCCGTCACCGACGCGGTGACCGCGAAACTCCTCGGCCAGGCCGACGCCGCGACCCGGACCGCCGGGCCGCAGCGGACCCGGGTCACCGTCACCCGGGCGAGCGGCGGATGGGCCTTCGGCACCGCGGTGCTGCTGGCGGACCGGTCCCGGGACGCGCACCCCACCGGGTCGGTCTTCCTCGCGCGGGCCGAGGGCAAGGGCTGGACCGTCGCCTTCGACGGCGAGGCGTCGTTCGGTGACCTGGCCGCCGCGTCACCGCTGGTGAGCAAGGACGAGAAGGCGGTGTTCACCACGCCCGTCGCACCGATGTACGCGGGGAGCGACTTCCGGACCGGCATGGCGCTGCCCTTCGCGGTCGGGCAGACGTGGACGCTCACCGGCGGGCCGCACGGCTGGGGCGGCGGCGCGCCGTGGAGTTCCGTCGACCTCGCCGGCGGCGACCAGGTGGTCCGGGCCGCGCGGGCCGGAACCGCGTACACGATGTGCACCGGGTGGATCCGGGTCATCCACGACCGGGGCTACTCGACCGACTACTACCACCTGTGGAGCAGCATCTCGGTGAACGGCGCCGCCGTCGGGCAGGGCGCGTACCTCGGCTACACCGGCACCGACGTCACCTGCGGCGGCTCCGCCACCGGCCGGCACGTGCACTTCGGGCTGCGGCAGAACTCGGTCTACGTCCCGATCGCCGGGCACGGCATCGGCAAGTGGGACTTCGTCAACGGCGCCGGCGAGTACCAGGGTGGCGCCCGGCACGGATCCGCCTTCGCGGGCGTGGGCGGCGCCGTCTACAACTACGGCGCGCTCGGCTTCAACCAGGGAGTCGTCGACGCGAACGGCGGCGGCACGCTGACCCGGCGCTCCGGTCCCGGAACCGGGTACGGCGTCCTCGGATCGCTCGCGGACGGCGCCACGGCCACCGTCTCCTGCTCCGCCAACGGCACCTCGCACACCGGCCGGTACGGCACCACCGCGTTGTGGGACCGGCTCAGCGACGGCAGCTGGGTGTCCGACGCCTACCTGTCCACCGGTGTCAACGGGCCGATCAACGGCTGGTGCTGACCCCGGACTCCCGTCGTCCGGCGCGCGCCGGTGCCGAGCACGGCGCCGGCGCGCGCGGCGTATGACACAGACGGGATGCCCACATCCATTGCAGTTCATCGATGAACGTCCATAAGCTCCTGCCACCTCGAGTGCGGCCTGGCCGGGCGGCACACAGTCGATGTCGGGAGGGACCATGGTCCGTTGGCGTAGATTCCTCGGCCGGATGGCGGCCGTGTTGGCAGTGGTCACCGCGGGAGCGGTCACGATGGTGGCGCCGGCCGGAGCGGCCCCGGCCGGGGACATGACGCCGTACGTCGTCGGCGGCACCCGGGCCGCGCAGGGCGAGTTCCCGTTCATGGTCCGGCTCTCGATGGGCTGCGGCGGAGCGCTCTACAGCCCGCGACTGGTCCTCACCGCCGCGCACTGCGTCGGCCGCACCGGCGCCAACACCAGCATCACCGCCACCCTGGGCGTGGTGGACCTCCAGTCCTCCAGCCGGATCCAGGTCCGCTCCAACTACGTCTACCGCGCCCCCGGTTACAACGGCAACGGCGACGACTGGGCGCTGATCCGGCTCGCCTCCCCGGTCACCTCGCTCGCCACGCTCAAGATCGCGACCAGCACGGCGTACGACAACGGCACCTTCACGGTGGCCGGCTGGGGCGCCGCGCGGGAGGGCGGCGCACAGCAGCGCTACCTGCTCAAGGCCAGCGTGCCGTTCGTCGACGACACCACCTGCAACCGCTACTACGGCGGTGACGTCATTCCCGGCGAGGAGATCTGCGCCGGGTACGCCAGCGGCGGTGTCGACACCTGCCAGGGTGACTCGGGTGGCCCGATGTTCCGCCGGGACGCCGCCAACGCCTGGATTCAGGTGGGCATCGTGAGCTGGGGCAACGGCTGCGCCCGCCCCAACTACCCCGGCGTCTACACCCAGGTCAGCACGTTCGCCTCGGCGATCCAGTCCGCCGCCGCGAGTCTGGGCGGCTGACAGCGCGGGGCGCGGTGGCCCGGTCGCGGCGCAGCGGCCGGGTCACCGCCACGTCCGTACGGCCGGTCCGCGGCACCGTCGCCTGTGCACGTGGATGGGGGTGACTGCTACCTTCCGGACGCATGGACGACTCCCCTCGCTGGTACCGCCCCGCCCCCGACGCGCTGCTCCTGGTCGGCAGCGCCACCGCGCTGCTCGGCTACCTGATCCCTTGGTTCCGCGCCAGCCGCCTCCATCAGTGGTCGTACTCGGGCTGGACCTACCTGGAGGCCGAGGGCGGTTGGACCTGGCTGGTCGTGGTGTCCCTGGTGATCGCCGTCCTCGCCGGTCTCTGGGCCGGGCGGAGCGTGGCGTGCGCCAAGCTCGCGGTCGGCGCGGCGGTGGCCGGGATGTTCCTCGCCGGTGCGGTGGTCGCGGTGAGCCTGGGCGCGCTGCCGGAGCGCGACAGCATCAACTGGGTCGGTGAGCTGCCCTTCGGGATGGGGATGCCGCTCATGGCCGTCGGATTCGGGGCCGTCGTCGCCGGGGCGCTGGGCGTCGTACGCCGCCCGGTGCAGGAGTGACGCGACGTCACGCCGCCGGCAGGTCCACCACCCGGGTGGCCCAGCGGGCCATCAGCGCCGGGTCGTGGGTGATGACCAGGACCCCGGCTCCCTGCCGGCGCTGGTAGTCGGTGACGACGGCGGCGACGTGCGCCTGGGTGGAGGCGTCGAGCATCGCGGTCGCCTCGTCGCAGAGCAGGTAGTCCGGCCGATGCACCAGGGCGCGGGCCAGGCATGCGCGTTGCAGTTGCCCGTCGCTCACCGCGTGCGGCCGGCGGGTCAGCAGGTCGGCGGTGAGGCCGACCAGGTCGGCCAGTTCCGCCGTACGGGCGGCCCCCTGCTCGCGTGATGTGCCGGTGGCGCGTAGCGGCTCGGCGATGATGTCGGCGAGGCTGAGCCGCGGGTCGGTGGCGGCGCGCGGGCTCTGGAACAGGATCGCGACGCGGGTGCGCAGGTGCGCCGGCAGGCGGTGGCGGACGCCGCCGAGCGGTTGACCGTCGATCGTGACGTGACCGCCGTCCGGGGCGTGCAGCAGGGCGAGGACGCGGGCCAGAGTGGACTTGCCGCTGCCCGAGGGGCCGCGCAGTCCGACCGTCTCGCCCGGGGCGACGTGCAGGTCGACCCGGTCGAGGACGCGCTGCCCGCCGTACGCGACGGAGACCTGGTGCGCGGCGAGCCCGGCGGCCGGCGCGGCGCCCGGGGCGGCGGCGTCGGTGGCGCCGGGAACCGTGAGCGTCATGCCGGTACCTCCTCGCGCAGCGGGTGGTGGCAGGCGACCCGGCCCTCGCCGTCGGCGGCGAGGCGGGGCAGGGCGTCGCAGGTGCCGGTGGCGCGGGCGCAGCGCGGGGCGAAGGCGCAGCCGCCCGGCAGGTCGGTGAGCGCCGGCGGGTGGCCGGGTACCGGAACGAAGGCGCGGTCGGGCAGCGCATCGAGCAGACCGGCGGTGTACGGGTGGGCCGGGCCGTCGAACAGCGCCTCGGTGGGGCGGTGTTCGACGATGCGGCTGGCGTACATCACGGCGACGGTGTCCGCGACGCGGCGCGCGGCGGTCAGGTCGTGCGTGATGAGCAGGACGGCGGCACCGGTGTCGCAGCGGCGGCGCAGCAGATCCAGCGTGTGGTCGACGAGCGGCCGGTCCAGGCCGGTGGTGGGTTCGTCGGCGAGCAGCACCGGCGGGTCGGGCGCGAGGGCGAGCGCGGTGGCGAGCCGCTGGGCCATGCCGCCGGACAGCTCGTGCGGGTACCGGTTCAGGTCGGCCGGGTCGAGACCCACGTCGGCGGCTATCCGGGCGGCGGCGGCCGGCGCGTCGCGGCGGCTGTGTCCGTGGGCGCGCAGCGTCTCCTCCAGCAGCTTCCGCCCGGTACGCACCGGGGTGAGCGCGGTGGCGGGGCTCTGCGGGACGAGGCCCACGCCCCGGCCGCGTACGTGCCGGGCGAGGTGCCGCTCCCCCGCGCCGATCAGGTCGGCCTCCTCGCGTCCCGGCGCGTGCAGGCGGGCCTGCCCGGTGACGGTGGCGTTGCGCGGCAGCAGGCCGAGCAGGGCGTGCGCGAGGACGGACTTGCCGCACCCGGACTCACCGACCACTGCGAGCAGCTCGCCGGGCCGCAGCGTGAGGCTCAGGTCGGTGACGGCGTGCACGACCGCGTCGCGCAGCCGGAAACGGACGGTCAGCCCGTCGACGGTCAGCAGCGCCGGGGCGGTCACAGGTGCAGCTCCGCTCGTACGCGCGGGTCGAGGCGGTCACGCCAGCGGCCGGTGAGCACGGCGAGCGCCAGCGTGGCCGCCACGAGCAGGAGGCCGGGGACGATGCTGGCCCACCAGGCGCCGGTGAGCAGCGACCGCTGCCCGTCGTTGATCATGTTGCCGATCGAGGCGAGGTGCGGGGGCAGGCCGAGGCCGAGGAACGACAGCGCGGTCTCGTGCCAGACGGCGTGCGGCACCATGAGCGTGGTCGCCAGCGCCAGGCGCGGCAGCACGTGCGGCAGCAGGTGCCGGGTGAGCACCCGGACGCGCCCCGCGCCGCCGGAGATCGCGGCGTCCACGAACGGCCGGTTGCGCAGGCTGAGCAGCTCGGAGCGGACGATCCGGGCGGTGGACAGCCAGTGCGTCAACGCGATGGACGCGATCACCGCGCCCAGGCTGGGACGCAGCATCGCCACGATGAAGATGCCCAGCAGCAGGTGCGGCAGCGCGGCGACGGTGTCCACGACGCGCATGAGCGCCCGGTCGACCCAGCCGCCGACGCTGCCGGCGACGGCGCCGACCAGGCCGCCGATGACCGCCGCGACGAGCGCGGCGACCGCGCCGACGAGCAGCGAGACGCGCAGGCCGTAGAGGCTGCGCAGAGCCACGTCGCGGCCGAGGTCGTCGGTGCCGGCCAGGTTCTCCGGCGAGGGCGCGAGCCGGGTACGGGAGAGGTCGACGGCGCTCTGGTCGAGCGGCCACAGGACCGGGGCGAGAAGCGCGGCGGCGACGACACCGGCGAGCACGACGACGGCGACGGTCGTGCCGACGCCGCCGGGGAGGCGCAGGCGCCGGACGCGCGCAGGGAGGGCGAGGTCAGTCATCGAGGCGTACCCGGGGGTCGGCGGCGGCGTAGGCGAGGTCGGTGACCAGGTTCGCGGTCAGCACCACGACGGTGGTGGCCAGCGTCGTGGCCGCGAGCAGCGGGAAGTCGGCACCCAGCGCGGCCTCGACGGTGACCGCGCCGAGGCCGGGCAGGGAGAACACGGTCTCCACCAGGACCGCGCCGCCGACGAGTTCGGGCAGGTGCGTGCCGACCAGGGTGAGGAACGGCAGCAGCGCGGTCCGCAGCGCGTGTCCGAACAGGACGACCCGGCCGGGGAGCCCTCGGGCGCGGGCGGCCAGGACGTGGTCGTCGCGCAGGCTCTCGGCGACCGCGTCGCGGACGAACAGCACGAACCACGGCGCCTGGGAGATCGCCAGCACCGTCACCGGGAGCACCAGGTGCCGGGCCACGTCGGCCGGGTCGGTGCCGGTGGCGGTGATGTCGGTGAGCCCGCCGGCGGGCAGCCACCCGAGGCTGAGGGCGAACACGGCGATCGCCGCGAGGCCGATCCAGAAAACCGGCATGGACTGCACGGCGTACGCGACGGCGCGCAGCGCCCTGTCGAACCAGCCGCCGCGCCGGTACGCGGCCAGCGTGCCCAGCAGCACGCTCGCCACCAGCACCAGGGCCAGCGCGGTGCCGACGAGCAGCAGCGTCCAGCCGGCCCGGGCCGCGAGCACCGAGGTGACCGGCTCGTGCCGGCTCGTCGACCAGCCCAGGTCGCCGCGTAGCAGGTTGCCGATCCAGCGGGCGTACTGCACCGGCAGCGGATCGTCGACGCCCCAGTTGGCGCGGATCTGCGCGAGGTTCTCCTCGCTGGTGGTGAACGCCGCCGCGCCCGCGTACTGCTGGGCCGGGTCGATCGGGGAGGCGGCGCCGAGGGCGAACATGCCCATGCTGGTGGCGGCCAGCACCGGTAGCGCCACCAGCAGCCGGCGCCGGACCACGGTGCCGGCCCCGGCCGGCCGCCGCCGACCGGTCACGGCTGCCGTCACGGCTTCTTCGTCCAGGTGTGCACGTTCCACCAGATGCTGTTGGCGACGTCGTGCTCGTGCGGCTCGACCCGCGGCGTCACCCCGGTCACGGCGTCCTTCAGCACGTAGGTGTGCCGGAGATAGGTGAGGAACACCCACGGCACGTCGGTGGCGAGCTGCTTCTGGAACGTGGCGTACGCGGCCTTACGGGCGGCCGGGTCGGCGTTGTCCCGGCCCTCCTGCAACGCGGCGTCGGTGACAGCCGAGCGGTACGAACCGGGGTTGAAGAAGCCCTGCCCGGCGAAGGCCGAGCTGAACAGCTTGTACGAGACGAAGTCCGGGTCGTACGGCGTGCCGTAGCCCATCATCAGCGCGTCGTCACCCATCCGCGGGGTGATCGCGTCCCAGGTCAGGCCCTCCGGCGTGACTTTGATGCCGACCTTCTTCGCGTCGGCGGTGACGGCCAGGGCCAGTTCCTTGCGCAGGCTGTCGGTGGCCGGGTACATGAGCGCGAACGCGGCCGGCCGCCCGTCCTTCACCCGGATGCCGTCCGGGCCGGGCTTCCACCCGGCGGCGTCCAGCGCGGCGGTCGCCGCGGCGGTGTCGGCGGCGGGCCTGCCGGCGATCGACGGCTCGGCGTATTCCGACGTGGGCGGCACCGGGCCGAACGCGGGTTCGCCCGCACCGCCGAGCACGCCTGTCACCATGGCCTGCCGGTCCACCGCGACGTTCAGCGCCTTCCGGATCGCGAGGTCGCCGGTGACCGGGTTGCCCATCGGCAGCATGACGCCCCGGTAGTCGGCGGTCGGCACCTTCTGCACCCGGTAGCCGTCCCGGCCCTCGAACCCGGACGCGAGCTTCGGCGCCAGCTCCGCCGCGTCGAACTCGCCGGCCCGCATCCGCTGGGCCCGGACGTTGTCGTCGGCGACGAACGCCACCACGACGCCGGAGTTCGCCGGCTTGCCGCCCCAGTACGTCTCGTTCGCCGCGAGCACGAGCCGGTCACCCGGGGTCCAGGACGTGAACCGGTACGGGCCGGTGCCGACCGGCTTGCGGTTGAACGACGCCTTGTTGACGTCCTGCCCGGCGAACGCCTTCGCCGGGACGATCCCCAGCGCCAGCCGTTGCAGGAACGGCGCGTACGCGTACTTCAGGGTGAACACGACCGTCGCCGGGTCGGGCGCGGTGACGGAGGCGAGCATGTCCAGATCGGACCGCAGCGTGGAGTCGACTCCCGGGTCGAGCACCGCCTGGTAGGTGAACACCACGTCCTGGGCGGTCAGCGGGCTGCCGTCGTGGAACAGCACACCCTCGCGCAGCTTCGCGGTGACTGTCTTCCCGTCCGCCGAGACGGCAGGCAGTTCACGGGCCAGTGCGGGCACCAGCTCGTTGCGGGCGTCCCGGGCGACCAGCCCGTCGAAGATCAGCGATGCGCCGTCGACGCCGTAGTTGAGCACCGGGTTGAGCGTGTCCGGCTCGCCCGCGGTGGCGACCACGAGCGTGTCCGCGCCCTTCGGGCCGCCTGTCGACGCCGTGGGCGACGAGCAACCGGCGGCGGCGAGCAGGGCGGCGGCGAGCACCGCGGCCACGCGTACGGGCTTGGGCCTGATCGCCACCGGCAACTCCTCGAACACTCGTCTGCGGGTGGCAGTGGGCGGGCGCTCCGGCGAGGATCGATCATCGCGTGCCGGAGCGCCCGCTACCGCCACTATTCGGTAGTTGCCAACTATATGCAATAACTTCTGGTCGATGACGGCGACCCGCCGCCCCCGGTGTCGCTCGCCAGGCGGACGTCCGGCGCGCTGAATATGCTCGGGGGGTGAAGGACAGCGAGCAGGCGGTGCTGGCCGGGATGTTGCAGTCGGCCGAGGACGCCGCCCCGGTGCAGGCGGTCGAGGCCGTCACCGGCGTCATCGCCACGGCGCTGAACGCGCGCGGCGTCTCGCTGCTGATCGCCGACCTCAGCGGCCGTGCGCTGGTCCGGCTGACGCACCAGCCGGCCGGCGGCGGTACCGGCCGGCGTCACGGCGAGGAGGACGCCGAGGTCCTCCCCTTCGACGGCGGGCCCTACGAGCAGGCGCTCCGTCAGCAGGCCCCGGTGGTCGTCCCCGGCGACGGCGCCTGGACCGTACTGGCGCCGGTCACCGACCGCGGTGAGGCGATCGGCCTGCTGGAGATCGAACTGCCCGACGACCCGGACGGCGACGTGGTGAACTGGGTCGCCCGTACCGCGCACGCGCTGGCGTTCGTGGTCATCGCCAACCGCAGGCACACCGACCTGTTCGAGTGGGGACAGCGCACCACCCCGTTCAGCCTCTCCGCCGAGATCCAGCGTCGCCTGCTGCCCGCCTCGTTCACCTGCGAGGCCGGCGCCTTCGCCCTCTCCGGCTGGCTGGAACCCGCCGCGAGCGTCGGCGGCGACACCTTCGACTACAGCCTGGCCCGGGACCTGCTGCACCTCAGCGTCACCGACGCGATGGGCCACGGCGTGGCGAGCGCGCTCACCGCCACCCTCGGCGTGGGCAGCCTGCGCAACAGCCGCCGCCGTGGCGCCGGCCTGGTCGCCCAGGCCGAGGAGGCCAACCGGGCCGTCGCGGAGAACGCGAACGTACGCGGCGCGTACGTCACCGCCGTGCTGGGCCGCATCGACCTGACCACGGGACGCTGCGAACTGGTGAACGCCGGGCACGTCCCACCGATGCTGGTCCGGGACGGCCGGGTCGTACCGGTGGACCTGCCGGGCAACTTCCCGTTCGGGATGTTCCCCGGCGAGAGCTACCGCAGCGGGGAGCTGCCACTGCTACCCGGCGACCGGCTGGTGGTGGTCACCGACGGCATGCGCGACCGCAACGCCGCCGACCTCGACCTGCCCGCCGCCCTGCTCCGCCTCTCCCACCTGCATCCCCGTGAGGCGGTCCGGGCGCTGTCCGACGCGGTGCTGGAGATCGCCGGGCCGGCTCTGACCGACGACGCCACGCTGCTCGTCGTCGACTGGTACGGCGACCACGGGCCGCGGCGCAGCACCGCCGGTGCCGACACCGCCCGCGTCAGCCCGGACGAGGAGCGCTCAGCGCACCGCCGCCGGTGAACCGTCCTCGGCGTCACGCACCGTGCCGAAGAGCGGGATGACGCGGTCCACCGAGGTGATCGAGAAGACGTTGCGGATCGACTGGCGGACGACGGCCAGACCGAGCCAGCCGTCGCGCTCCCGCAGGTTCTTGTAGACGAGCACGAGCGCGCCAAGGCCGCTGGAGTCCACGAATCCGACCTGGGTCAGGTCGACGACCACCGTCCGGGCGCCGGTCTCCACCACCTCGAGCAACCGGTCACGCAACGTCGGTGCGCTGGCCATGTCCAGGTCGCCGGCGACCTCGATCACCGGGCCGACACGCCCCTGCCTGGTCGTCACCGAGAACTCCACAACTCCCCCTCCACCGCACACCCGTCGCTACCCGACACCGTGCCAGAAATCCGCCCTGATCGCCTCCCGTAGGTGCGCGGCGGTTCAGCGGCCTACCCGCGAAGTGGTGGAGGACACCTCAGTGCGCGCCACCGCGTATCCGCTCTGCGGCAGCCCCGCCGCGGGCGCGCCTGAACTACCCTCGCCGCCGTGGACACTGTGGAGATCGATGCGCCCGTCGTCGGCGTGACCGTCTACCCGGACCGCGCCCGGGTCACCCGCCGCGGCGGCGTCCGGCTGGCCGCGGGCGACCACCGGGTACGCGTCGCCCCGCTCCCGCTGGGCCTGCGCCGGGACTCGATCCGGGTGGGTGGCCGGGGAGCGGTGACCGTACTCGGGGTGGACGTGACCACGTGGCGGCAACCCCGCAGCACCGACGCCCAGGTGGTCGAGCTGGAACGGCGGCGGCGGGAACTGGCGGACGAGCTGGCCGAGGTCGGTGACACCGACGCGGTCGAGGAACAGCGCGGCGAGTTCCTCACCCGGCTCGCCGAGCGGGCCGGTGGCACGTACGCCCGGGCGCTGGCCGCGGGCGACGTCGCGGCCTTCACCGACTCGGTGTCCGGTCAGCTCACCGAGTCGCGGGCCCGGCGGCGCGGGCTGGCCCGGCGGCGCACCGAGCTGGCCGAGGAACTGGCCGCCGTCGACCGGGAACTGGACGCGGCGCGCGGCAAGCGGGAGCCGGACCGGCTGGCCGCCGAGGTGTCCGTCTCGGTGGACGCCGACGACACCGAGGTGGAGCTGGAGCTGACATATCTGGTGGACGGCGCCCGCTGGACGCCCTCCTACGACCTGCGGCTGGTCGAGGACACCATGACTGTCACCTGGTTCGGGCTGGTCAGCCAGGGCACCGGGGAGGACTGGCCGGAGTGCGAACTCCAGCTCTCCACGGCCCGTCCGGCGGCGGCGAGCGGCGTACCCGAATTGTCGCCCTGGTATCTCGACCGGCTCCGGCCGAAGCCGCCGATGGCCGTGTCGGCCGCGTCGTTCGGTGGCGTGGTCCCGCCCCCGGCGCCCGGCGCGGCACCGGCGGGCCGTCCCCGCGCGGCACGGGCCGCGGCGCCGGCGGTGCGGGAGAGCGTCGCCGAGGTGGAGCAGGGCGTGACGGCGGCTACCTACCGTCCCGCGCGGCCGGTGGCGGTGCCCGCGGACGGCAGCGCGCACCGGGTGACGATCGCGGTGCTGGAGCTGCCGGCCCGGCTGGACCACGTGAGCGTGCCGGTGCGTGCCGCCGAGGCGCACCTGCGGGCCACGGTCCGCAACACGTCGGACCACACGCTGCTGCCCGGCCCGGCGTCGGTCTTCCACGGCGCCGATTTCGTGGCGGCGACGCGGCTGAAGACGTGGGCGCCGGGCGAGGAGACCGAGCTGGCGCTCGGGGTGGACGACCGGCTGCGGGTGGAGCGGAAGCTGTCCCGGCGCACCGAGAGCAAGGCCACGCTCGGGTCGACGCGGCGGCGGGAGGTGGAGTACCGGATCACTGTGGCGAACCACACGCCCCGGCCGGCCACTGTGGAGGTCCAGGACCAGCTGCCGGTGTCCCGGGACGAGGCGGTGGTGGTACGCGAGACCGCGCTGACGCCGCCGCCGGCCGAGCGTACGGAGCTGGGTGAGCTGACCTGGCGGCTGTCGCTGGCGCCTGGTGAGAGCGGCGAGATCGCCCTCGGCTTCCGGGTGGAGCTGGCCAAGGGTGTCGAGCTGACCGGCTGGCGGGAGTAGCCGGCACACACGTTAAGAAGGGCCCCTTCTCATGCGCGATGCGTTAAGAAGGGGCCCTTCCTTCGGTCCTCAGATGCGGCGGCGGCCGTAGACGCCGGCGAAGATGGCGACGCCGATCGCGGCGAAGGCCACCTGGAGCACCAGCTCGATCCAGTCGATGCCGGGGGTGTCGTCGACGCCGAACGCGCCGGCCACCAGCGTGCCGACGAACGCGGCGACCACACCGATGAGCAGGGTCAGCCAGATCGGGATGTTCTGCTTGCCCGGCACCACCAGGCGCCCGAGCGCACCGATGACGAGACCGATGATGAGCGCGGTGAAGAAGCCCGTGATCTCCACGAGAGGCGTCCCTTCCCTCAGATGTGTTGGCGTCTGGCTGGTTGCCCCGATCAACCAGCCGGCCAAACCCGGGAGCCGCGTTCGTCACGGAACTGTCATGACCGTCCCTGATCAGTGGTCCGAGGGCTGGCGGCGGCGCGGCGCGCCGGGCGGCTCCTCCCGGTCGATGCGCAGTTCCCGCTCCAACTCGGCGATCACCATGCGCAGGTCGTCCAGTCGCTGGCTGATCGCGATCCGGTCCACCTCGTCCGGTATCCCGTCCCCGTCGGAGTCGTAGTCGGAGGCCAGCCCCTCGGTCATCTCCAGCCGGCGCGCCTCCTCCATCGAGTTGACGATGACGGCGATGAGGATGTTCAGCAGGAGGTTGACCGCGATCATCACGAAGCTGACGTAGTAGAGCAGCGTCCACGGCGACACCTCCAGACCCTGTTCCAGCAGGTCCGGCAGCGTCTCCAGGGACAGCAGCACGAACAGCGTGACGAGCGAGCGACCGATGTCGCCGTACTGCTCGGGGTAGCGGTCGCCGAAGATCAGCCAGCCCGCCATGCCGTACACGTAGAGCGTGACGGCGGCGAGCGCGAGGAAACCCGCGACGCCTGGGAGGCTGCGCCACAGCGCCGCGACGATGGTCCGCAGGCCGGGTGAGAAGCGCACGAGGCGCAGCACCCGGGCGACCCGGATGAACCGCAGCACAGCCGAGTCGCCGTGCAGGCCCGGGACGAATATGGCTGCTGTCACCAGCAGGTCGAAGACGTTCCAGCCGTGCCGGAAGAAGTCCTGCGGGCGGCGGCCGTACGCGAGCACCCGGATGGTGATCTCCACGACGAACACCGCCCGGAACATCCACTCCGTCCACCGCAGCACCGGCCCGGCGGCCCCGAGGTTCGGGTACGTCTCGATGCCCAGCACCACGCCGTTGGCCATGATGAGCACCACGATGGCCACCTCGAACGGCCGGGACGCGACGATCCGGGCACAGTGGCCGGCCAGCCCGCGCTTTCCGTCACTGGTCCGGCGCCCGCCGCGCGGTGCCGGAACCGTGTCCCCGATCAGCGTTCCCCTCCGGCACACGAGAGCCGGACGACGCACGGACGACAGGGGGTAGCCACCCGGACACTTTAGTGGATCACCGACGGCGAACTGCTCCGGCGCCCGGCCGGCTCACAGCCAGCCGCGGCGCTTGAACAGCAGGTAGAGCGCGCCGCAGACGGCGAGCATCAGGGTGACCGCGAACAGGTAGCCGTACCGCCAGTCCAGCTCCGGCATGTGGGTGAAGTTCATCCCGTAGACGGTGCCGATCAGGGTGGGCGCGAACAGGATGGCCGCCCACGCGGAGACCCGTTTGATCTCCTCGTTCTGCTCGAAGCTCGCAGCGGTCAGGCTGCGCATCTCCTCGTTCTGCGCCTGCGACACCAGTGTGGCGTTGACTGTGAGGATGTTCTGGAGCAGGTGCCGGAACCCGTCCACCCGCTCCACCACCTGGGTCAGGTGGTCGGCCACGTCGCGCAGCCGGCGGCGTAGTTCCTCGTCCGTGCCGTACCTGTCGAAGCCGTGCGTGAGCGCGTCGACCACCTTCAGCAGCGGCCGGGCGGCCCGCTGGAACTGGATCACCTCGCGGCTCAGCTCGTAGATGCGGCGGCTGGCGTTCGGGTCGCCGCCGAACACCTCGGTCTCGATCTCGTCGATGTCGTTCTCCAGCCCGGCCACCACCGGCGCGTAGCCGTCCACCACCCGGTCGAGCACGGCGTAGAGCACCGCCTCCGGGCCGAGCGCGAGCACCTCGGGTTCGGCCTCCAGCCGCCGCCGTACCCCGGCCAGGTCCGGCGTGCCGCCGTGCCGCACGGTGATCACGAAACCGGGGCCGAGGAACAGGTGCAGCTCGGCGAACTCGACCGCCTCCCGGGCGTCCAGGTAGCGGGCGGCGCGCAGCACCACGAACAGGGTGTCGCCGTAGCGTTCCAGCTTGGGGCGCTGGTGGGCGTTGATCGCGTCCTCGACGGCCAGGTCGGGGAGCTGGAACTCGGCGGCGAGCGAGGCGACCTCCTCCCGGCCCGGGCGGCGCAGCCCGATCCAGGCCATCGCGTCGTCGAGGTGTTGCAGGCAGCGGAACGTGTCGGCGAGGGTGACCGGCGACGCCCGGCGTACGCCGCCGACGTAGACGCCGCTGTCGACCAGCCCGTCGGGTCGCTCCGGCTCGGCCGCGCCCGCGTCGATGGCGTGCTCGTCGAGGCGGCGGCCGAACCCCTCCGAGGACCGGTTGTCCGCCATGCCCCTCCCCCGCTGCTCGGCCGGGTCGCCGAGTCCCCCGCCCGCGCTCGCGCAAACGTCAGGGGCGGTAGCGGTAGCCCATGCCCGGTTCGGTGATCAGGTGGCGGGGCCGGGCCGGGTCGTCCTCCAGCTTGCGGCGCAACTGGGCCATGTACTGCCGCAGGTAGTTCGTCTCGTGGTGGTACTCCGGCCCCCACACGTCGTGCAGCAACTGGCGCTGGCTGACCAGCTTGCCCGGGTTGCGCAACAGCTTCTCCAGCATGGCCCACTGGGTGGGGGTGAGCTTGACCTCGACGCCGTCGTCCCGGGTGACGGTCCGGTCGGCCAGGTCGACGGTGTTGCGGCCGATCCGCAGCGCGGGCACGGCGGGCGTGGCCGGGGCGAGCCGCCGGGTCACCGCGCGGATGCGGGCGAGTAGCTCGTCCACCCCGAACGGCTTGGTCACGTAGTCGTCGGCGCCCGCGTCGAGCGCGGCCACCTTGTCCTCGCTGCCGGCCCGTCCGGACAGCACGATGATCGGCACGGCGGTCCAGCCGCGCAGGCCCCGGATGACGTCGGTGCCGTCCAGGTCGGGCAGGCCGAGGTCGAGCACCACCAGGTCCGGTGGGTGCCCGGCGGCGGCCTTGAGCGCGGCGGCGCCGCTGTCGGCGACCTCGACGTCGTAGCCCCGGGCACGCAGGTTGATCCGCAGCGCGCGCAGGATCTGCGGCTCGTCGTCGACGACCAGGATCCGGGTCATTCCTGCGGCCCCTCCGGCTGGGTGGCGGCCGGCAGCCGCAGCACCATGGTGAGACCGCCACCGGGCGTGGTCTCCGGGGTGATACTGCCACCCATCGCCTCGGCCAGTCCCCGGGACAGCGCCAGCCCCAGGCCCACCCCGGTCTGGTTGTCCCGGTCGCCGAGACGCTGGAACGGCAGGAAGACGTGCTCCCACTGGTCCTCCGGGATGCCCGGCCCGGTGTCGATCACCCGCAGCTCGACCTGTCCGGCGTGCGCGCTGCCGGTGATCGTCGGCGGTCGGCCGGGCGGGCTGTGCCGCAGCGCGTTCGCCACGATGTTGACGAGCACCCGCTCCAGCAGGCCCGGGTCGGCGAGCGCCGCCGGCAGGTCGGCCGGGATGTCCGTGGTCACCTCGGCCGCCGCCGGGCCCAGTTCGTCGAGGGCCAGGGGTACGGCGTCCTCCAGCCCGATCGCGGTGGCGCTCACGCCCAGCGCCCCGGCCTGCAACCGGCTCATGTCGAGCAGGTTCGCCACCAGCCGGCCCAGCCGGTCCAGCGACTCGTCGGCGGTGGCGAGCAGTTCCTCCCGGTCGTCCGCGTCGAACTCGACGTCGTGGCTGCGCAGGCTGCTCACCGCCGCCTTGGCCGACGCCAGCGGCGTACGCAGGTCGTGGCTGACCGCCGCGAGCAGCGCGGTCCGCATCCGGTCGGCGGCGGCGAGCGGACGGGCGGTGGCGGCCTCCTCGGCCAGCCGCTCCTGGCGCAGCGCGACGGCGGCCTGCGCGGCGAACGCCTCGACCACCCGACGGTCGGCCGCCTCCAGCCGCCGGCCGGCGAGCACCACGCTGAGCCGGTCGTCCACCGGCACCACCGTCTCGCCCGCTCCAGGGCTACCGGGCGGTCGCTCGCCGACGCTCGCCACCACCCGCCAGGCGTCCGCGCCCCGGGCGCGCGCCGGGCGTCCGCCGGCCTCGTCGGTCAGCTCCAGCACGCTCACCGCGCGCAGCCCGAACGTCTCCCGCAGCCGGTCCAGCAGCGCGGGCAGCGGTCGCTCGCCGCGCAGCACGCTGCCCGCCACGGTGGCCAGGGTCTGCGCGTCGGCGGAGGCCCGGGCCGCCTCCCGGGTACGCCGGGCGGCCACGTCGACCACCCAGCTCACCGCAATGGCGACGCCGACGAACACGCCCAGGGCGAGCAGGTTGTCCGCCTCGGCGATGGTGAGCGTCCGGTACGGCGGGGTGAAGAACCAGTTGAGCAGCAGCGAACCGCCGAGCGCGGCGACCAGCGCGGGCCACAGCCCGCCGACCAGCGCCACGCCCACCACACCGGCGAGGAACAGCAGGATGTCGTTCGTCAGGGTGAGGTCGGGCAGCGTCCGCAGCACGAGCGTGAGCAGCGGCATGCCGAGCACCGCGAGCGCGTACCCGATCAGGCGCCGGCGTCGGGACAGCGCGGCGGGCACCGACGTGCCCCGGCGCCCGCGCCCCGCCTCCGGGTGGGTGACCAGGTGCACGTCGATCGGGCCGGACAGCGCGGTGGTGGTCACCCCGACGCCCCGGGCGAACACCTGCGCGAACCGGCCCCGGCGGCTCGCGCCGAGCACGAGCTGGGTGGCGTTGACGCCCCGGGCGAAGTCCAGCAGCGCCGCCGGGATGTCGGTGCCGAGCACCTGGTGGTACGTGCCGCCGAGGCTCTCCACCAGCACCCGCTGCCGGGCGAGCTGGGCCGGGTCGGCGCCGGCGAGCCCGTCGCTGCGGGCCACGTGCACGGCGAGCAGGTCGGCGCCCTTGCTGCGGGCGGCGATCCGGGCTGCCCGGCGGATCAGCGTCTCGCCCTCGGGGCCGCCGGTCAGCGCGACCACCACCCGTTCCCGCGCCTCCCAGGTGTCGGAGATGCCCTGCTGGGCCCGGTACGCGTCGAGCTGCTCGTCGACCTTGTCGGCCAGCCAGAGCAGCGCCAGTTCGCGCAGCGCGGTGAGGTTGCCGACCCGGAAGTAGTTGCCGAGCGCGGCGTCGATCTTGTCGGGCCGGTAGATGTTGCCGTGCGCCATCCGGCGGCGCAGCGCCTCCGGCGTCATGTCCACCAGCTCGACCTGCTCCGCGGCCCGGACCACCTGGTCCGGCACCGTCTCCCGCTGGGTGGTGCCGGTGATCTGCGCGACCACGTCGTTCAGTGACTCCAGGTGCTGCACGTTGACAGTGGAGAGCACGCTGATCCCGGCGTCGAGCAGCTCCTGCACGTCCTGCCAGCGCTTCTCGTGGCGGGAGCCGGGCACGTTCGTGTGAGCCAGCTCGTCCACCACGACGACCTCGGGCCGCCGGGCCAGCACCGCGTCCAGGTCCATCTCGGTGAACTCGACGCCCCGGTACGTCATCGACCGGCGCGGCACCACCTCCAGGTCGCCGATCATCTCGGCGGTGTGCCGGCGGCCGTGCGTCTCGACCAGGCCGATCACCACGTCGGTGCCGCGCTCGGCCCGGCGCTGGGCCTCCTCGAGCACGGCGTACGTCTTCCCGACGCCCGGAGCGGCACCGAGATAGATCCGCAGTTCACCCCTGCCCACGCCCCCATCCTCCCCGAGTGGAAGGAAGGGCCCCCTGTTAACGCCTCGCGAGGTGAAGGGGGCCCTTCTTAACACTTCCGTCAGCGCGCCGGGAACGCCTCGTCCAGCGCCAGGTTGAGTTCCAGCACGTTCACACCGGGCTCGCCCATGAAGCCCAGCGCCCGGCCGGTGGTGTGCTCGGCGACCAGCCGCCGTACCGCCGCCGGGTCCGCGCCGCGCTCCCGCGCCACCCGGGCCACCTGAATCTCCGCGTACGCCGGGGAGATGTGCGGGTCGAGGCCGCTGCCACTGGCGGTGACCGCGTCGGCCGGCACGGCCGGGCGCGCCGGGCCGTCCCCGCGTACCGGGGTGACGATGCCGCCCTCGGCCACGTAGTCGTGGCCGGGCTGCGCCGCCTCCACCGGTACGCCCTGCCAGGTGGCGACGAACGGCGTCGCGGGCGCGGCCTGGTTGACGCTCACCACGCGGGTGACCCGGCCGGTGAGGCCGTCGGCGCGGAACACGGCGAGCACCGCGCCCACCCCGTCCGGCGTGCAGTACGGGCGCCGCCCGTCCACGCCGTCGAGTTCCCCGACCGCCTTGCTGCGGGCGCAGACCTGGGTGAGCAGGCTCTGCGCGGAGGTCTCCTCATCGCCGGTGAGCGTGTCCACCACGCTCTCCGGGCCGAGGTTGCCCGCCGCGGTGGCGGTCGGGTCGTAGCCGTCCCCGGCGGCCGACGGGCGGGACTGGAAGTAGCGCGGGACCGGGTTGCCGTCCGCGTCGGTGAACGACTGGCCGATCAGCGAGCTGCCGACGGTCCGGCCGCCGGCGGTGAGCAGTGAACCGTCCGCCCTGCCGTCGAGGCCTGGGAGCCGGCCGACGGCGACCAGGGCGAGCGGGTAGACCAGGCCGAGCAGCACGGTGAAGACGAGCACCGCGCGCAGGGCGGCCAGGTGCTGGGAGAGCCAACTGGGAAGGCGCATCACGAGATCCCCGGGACGAACTGGACGAGCAGGTCGATGAGCTTGATGCCGACGAACGGCACCACGATGCCGCCGAGGCCGTAGAGCCACAGGTTGCGGCGCAGCAGCGTCGAGGCGCTGGCCGGGCGATAGCGCACGCCGCGCAGGGCCAGCGGGATCAACGCCACGATGACCATCGCGTTGAAGACGACGGCGGAGAGGATCGCCGACTCGGGGCCGGCCAGGCGCATGATGTTGAGCCGGTCCAGCGACGGGTAGATGCCGGCGAACATGGCCGGGATGATCGCGAAGTACTTCGCGATGTCGTTGGCGATGCTGAACGTCGTCAGCGCACCCCGGGTGATCAGCAACTGCTTGCCGATCTCCACGATCTCGATCAGCTTGGTCGGGTCGGAGTCGAGGTCGACCATGTTGCCGGCCTCCTTCGCGGCCGACGTGCCGGTGTTCATGGCGACGCCGACGTCCGCCTGGGCCAGCGCGGGCGCGTCGTTGGTGCCGTCGCCGGTCATGGCGACGAGCCGGCCGCCCTCCTGCTCCTTCTTGATCAGCGCGAGCTTGTCCTCCGGCGTGGCCTCGGCGAGGAAGTCGTCCACGCCCGCCTCGTCGGCGATCGCCTTCGCGGTATGCGGGTTGTCACCGGTGATCATCACGGTGCGGATGCCCATCCGGCGCATCTCGTCGAAGCGCTCCCGCATCCCGGCCTTCACCACGTCCTTGAGGTGGATGACGCCGAGCGCCCGGGCCGGTTCCCCGGTCACGTGCTCGGCCACCACGAGCGGCGTGCCGCCGGTGCCGCTGATCCCGTCGACCAGTTCACCGACCTGCTCGGTCGGGTGGCCGCCGTTGTCGCGTACCCACTTCATCACCGCGGCGGCCGCGCCCTTGCGGACGTGCCGGACGCCCCCGTCGGCGTCGAGGTCGACGCCGCTCATCCGGGTCTGCGCGGTGAACGGCACGAACGTGGCGTGCGGGATGAGACCGGGCTCGCGCTCGCGCAGCCCGTACTCGTTCTTCGCGAGCACCACCACCGAGCGGCCCTCGGGGGTCTCGTCGGCCAGGCTGGACAGCTGCGCCGCGTCGGCGAGCGTGGCCGCGTCCACGCCGGTCACCGGCAGGAACTCGGCGGCCTGCCGGTTGCCGAGCGTGATCGTGCCGGTCTTGTCCAGCAGCAGCGTGTTGACGTCGCCCGCCGCCTCGACCGCCCGGCCGCTCATCGCCAGCACGTTGCGCTGCACGAGCCGGTCCATGCCGGCGATGCCGATCGCGGACAGCAGCGCGCCGATGGTGGTCGGGATGAGACAGACCAGCAGGGACACGAGGACGACGCCGGTGACGCCGGAGTCGGTGATCGCCGCGGTGTCGGGCGCGGCGGCCTGGTAACCCTTGGCGAAGATCGCCATGGGCTGGAGCGTGACGACGGCGAGCAGGAAGATGATCGTCAGCGCGGCCAGCAGGATGTTCAGCGCGATCTCGTTCGGCGTCTTCTGCCGGTTGGCGCCCTCGACCAGCGCGATCATCCGGTCGATGAAGCTCTCGCCCGGCTTCTGGGTGATCCGGACGACGATCCGGTCGGAGAGGACCCGGGTGCCGCCGGTGACCGCGCTGCGGTCGCCGCCGGACTCCCGGATCACCGGGGCGGACTCGCCGGTGATCGCCGACTCGTCGACGCTGGCGATTCCCTCCACCACGTCGCCGTCACCGGGGATGACCTGCCCGGCCTCGACCAGGACGACGTCACCCTGCCGCAGTTGCGGGGCGGGCACCGCCTCGTCCCGGTACGCGTTCGCGGCGGCACCGGGCGTCCAGCCGACCAGGCGGGTGGCGATGGTGTCCTGCTTGGCCCGGCGCAGCGTGTCGGCCTGGGCCTTGCCGCGTCCCTCGGCGACCGCCTCGGCCAGGTTCGCGAAGATCACGGTCAGCCAGAGCCAGACGGTGATCGCGACCGCGAAGACCGACGGGTCGGCGACCGCGAGCACAGTGGTGAACAGCGCGCCGATCTCCACGATCAGCATCACCGGGTTGTGCCACAGGGTGCGCGGGTCGAGCTTGCGCAGCGCGTCCGGCAACGACCGGAGCAACTGGCGAGGGTCGAGCAGTCCGCCGCCGACCCGGTCCTCCCGGCGGCCCGGCGTGCCGGGAGTCGGCGCGTCGGCAGTCTGAGCAGGCGCGGTCATGTCCTTGTCTCTCATGGTTGTCACAGCCCTTCGGCCAGCGGGCCGAGCGCGAGTGCGGGAAGGAAGGTGAGCGCGACGAGGACGACTGTGACGCCGACGACCATGCCGACGAACAGCGGCCGGTGGGTCGGCAGGGTGCCCTCGGAGGCGGGTGTGGGTTGCTGGCGGGCCAGCGAGCCGGCCAGCGCGAGCACGAAGATGATCGGCAGGAACCGGCCGAGCAGCATGCAGAGCCCGAGCGCGGTGTTCCACCACTGTGTGTTCACGGTGATGCCGGCGAACGCGGAGCCGTTGTTGTTGCTGGCCGAGGTGAATGCGTAGAGCACTTCGGACAGTCCATGCGGCCCGACGTTGAGCGCCGTCGAGTCGTTGCCGGTGGCGAACGCGGCGGCGGTGCCGGTGAGCACCAGCGCCGGGGTGATCAGGAAGTACATCGAGGCGAACTTGATCTCGCGCGAGCCGATCTTCTTGCCCAGGTACTCCGGGGTGCGCCCGACCATCAGCCCGGCCACGAACACCGTGATCACCGCGAGGATCAGCAGCCCGTACAGACCGGCGCCGACCCCACCGGGGGCGACCTCGCCGAGCATCATGTTGCCGAGCGTCATCATCCCGCCCAGCGCGGTGTACGAGTCGTGGAACGAGTTGACGGCGCCGGTCGAGGTGAGCGTGGTGGCCGCCGCGAACGTGGCCGAGTTCGACACGTCGAAGCGCACCTCCTTGCCCTCCAGCGCCGCGCCGACCGCCTGCGGCACCGTGCCGTCGCCGGCCAGCTCGAACACGTTGGTGAGGGTGATGCCGGCGAGCGCCAGGATCGCCATCACGGCGACGATCGCGTAGCCCTGCCGCTTCTGCCCCACCATCCGGCCGAAGACCCGGGGCAGGCTGAACGGGATCACCAGGATCAGGAAGATCTCCAGCCAGTTCGTCCACGCGGTCGGGTTCTCGAACGGGTGGGCGCTGTTGACGTTGTAGAAGCCGCCGCCGTTGGTGCCCAGCTCCTTGATGACCTCCTGGCTCGCCACCGGCCCGCCGGTGACGGTCTGGGTGCCGCCGGTCAGCGTGGTCACGTCGGTGCCGCCGGACAGGTTCTGCACCACGCCGCCGAGCATCAGCGCGAGCGCGCCGAGCACCGCGATCGGCAGCAGGATCCGCAGCGTGACCCGGGTCAGGTCGACCCAGAAGTTGCCCAGCTCGCCGGTGCGGCTGCGGGCGAAGCCCCGGACCAGCGCCACCGCCACGGCGATGCCGACGGCGGCCGAGACGAAGTTCTGCACCGCCAGGCCGGCCATCTGCACCAGGTGGCCCATCGTCGACTCGCCCGAGTACCACTGCCAGTTCGTGTTGGTCACGAACGACACAGCGGTGTTCCAGGCGCCGTGCGGCACCACCGGGTCGAGTCCGAGCGAGAGCCACAGGTGGTTCTGCAGGCGCTGCAACGCGTACAGGAACAGCAGGGAGACGGCCGAGAAGGCCAGCACCGAGCGCGCGTACACGCCCCAGGTCTGCTCGGCGGCCGGATTGACCCCGACCAGGCGGTAGATCCCCCGCTCGACCCGGGACGACCGGGTTCCGGCGACCACGCGGTGCATGTAGTCGCCGAACGGCCGGTGCACGGCGACGAGCGCCGCCACCAGCGACAGGACGAAGAGCACGCCGGCTGTCGTCATGCTCATCAGAAGCGCTCCGGGAACAGCAGGGCGGCGACCAGGAACACGCCCAGGCCGATCGCCAGCACCAGGCCGACGGCGTTGACGGCGTTCACAGCTTCTCCACGCCCCTCACCACGAGGGCGAGAGCCGCGAACAGCCCCACCGTCAGCAACACGAACAGCACGTCAGACACGGCTGATCTCTCCTAGCGGAAGATGTCCTCGCGACCGCCTCCCGGCCGCGCCGGGCAATCACAGCGCCGTATCCGCCGGACGGACAGGGGTCTTGACGCGACCATCACGCGCGGCCGCGGTTTCTTGACGCGCTTTTCACGCCGCCTCCGCGGCCGGTGATCCGGGTCACCGGACGGGCCTCGACGCCGATCGACCGGAGGTGCCGGTAGCCGGCGCCGAGCACCGCGGCGAACCCGATCGGCACGGCCCGGGACCAGGCGTCACCCGGGCCGGTCAGCTCGCCGTGGCGGTGCGCGAGGAACCCGACGAAGATCGCCGCACCCAGCGCGGCCACCGCCGCGACCGCGCGCAGGTCGGCCACCGCGAGCGGCGAGGCGCGGACCTCAGCGGGCGGCGGCGCGGGAGACGAGCGCCTCGGCCACCTCGCGCAGCTTGCGGTTGGAGTCCTGGGAGAGCTTGGCGAGCAGCGTGAACGCCTCCTCGGCCGAGCAGCGCCGCTGGCCCATGATGATGCCCTTGGCCTGCTCGATCACCGCCCGGCTGCGCATCGCCTCCTGCATCTGCCGGGCCAGTGTCGCGGTGCTCTCGTAGAGGTGGGCGTTGGCGAGCGCCACCGCCGCGTACGCCGCGAACTCCTCCGCCAGCTCGATCGACGACTTGTCGAACGCGCGCGGCGCGCCGCCGTGGATGTTCAGTGCCCCGGTGACCGCCTCCTGGATCGGCAACCCGATCGACAGCGAGCTCTGCACGCCCGCCGCCCGGGCCCGTGCGGCCCAGCCCGGCCAGCGCGGCTCGTCGGCCAGATCGGGCAGGCAGATGCTCACCGCGCTCATCGAGGCGTCCAGGCAGGGGCCGTCGTCGTGCGCGTACTGCCACTCGTCGAGGCTGCGGGCCAGGTCGCTGGTGTAGGCGATGGCCCGGTTCGCGCCCGCCTGCACCAGGGAGACGGACACGTGCGCGCTGCCCGGGACCGCCCGGTTCGCCAGTTCGGCGACACGTGCCAGGACGTCGTCGAGCGCCACCTCGTCGAGCCGGATCCGGCTCAGCTCCGCGAGGGCGTCGGCGGGTTCCATGCTGGCGGATTCCATCCTCGTGTCCTGTCCTGGCGGGGTCATCGGCGTCTGTCGTTCCGCTGACGGTACCCGGCACGGGCGGGTCCGAACGCCTCCCACGCTGCGATGTCCACCCGGTCGACGTATCGTCGGGTACGGGTCAAGACATGTGCCCTCCCTGCTCGCGGCGTGCCTCGCCGCGGGCTTCCTCAATCGGTGAGGTCGGAGGTGACATGTCGGACGAACGGCCGGTCTTCGGCTGTCATGACGTCCCCACGGCGTCCGGGGCGTTCCGCCGGGACGAGCCGATCATGTGGCTGAGCTGCGACGCAGGCGTGGACATGACATGGATCTCGGTGGCCGGCGAGGTGGACCTCAGCAACGCGCACCTGCTCACCGAACTCGTGGAGTCCGCTGTCGCCGCGCCCGCCCCGCTCGTGGTGATCGACCTCGCGGAGGTCAGCTTCTTCGGCGCGTACGGGACGAACGCGCTGGTGCTGGCGCAGCGGGTGCTCACCGGGCACGGCCGTCGGCTGGTCCTGCACCGGCCCTCCCCGGTGGTCCGGCGCGTCCTCGGCGTCACCGGCACGCTCACCGCGTTCGAGGTCGTCGATCGGCCCGCGTTGCCGGCCGCCGACGACGGGTCGGCACGTCCCGTCGTACCCACCCGCTCCGGGTCGTAGAGTTGTCCCGGTAGTCGACGTCCCGTCGGGGGCGTCACGAACGAGCGTCAAGAAGCGGCGCAGGTCCCGATCCATGCCGGAATCGGGATGCTGGTCCGTCACCACGGGCCGATCCCCGTCACCAGCCGTCCCGGCCTACCGGGCCGACGGCGTCGCTTCGCACAAGGACGTCACAGCTCATGCCGCAGGCCCACCCCGACCTCGCCGCTGCCTTGATCAGACTCGGCCGGATCAAGTACGACGAAGTCGACCTCGACGTGGTGTTGTCGACCATCGCCCAGGTCGCCAAGGACACCCTGCCCGGTACCGCCGAGGTGTCGGTCACCCTGGTCCAGGGCACGGAGGCGCACACCGCCGCGTACACCGGCGAGCTGGCGCTGACGCTCGACGAGTGGCAGTACGCGCAGGGCCGCGGCCCGTGCCTGGACGCCGCCACCACCGGCACCGCCATGCTGGTGCCGGACATGGCGGCGGAGAGCCGCTGGCCGGAGTGGGCGGCCCGGGCGCACGCGGCGGGCGCGGCCAGTTCGCTGTCGATCGGCCTGCCCATCCAGGAGGCGATGGTCGGCGCGCTGAACATCTATGGCGCATCGCCCGGCGTCCTGGACCGCCAGGTCGAGCTGGCGCAGACGCTGGCCGGGTACGCCGCCATCGCGCTCGCCAACGTCCACCTCTACGAGAGCACGGCGACGCTGGCGCAGCAGATGCAGGAGGCGATGCAGAGCCGGGCCGTGATCGAGCAGGCGAAGGGCATCATCATGGGGCAGCGGCGCTGCTCGGCCGACGAGGCGTTCGCCATCCTGGCCCGGGTGTCCCAGGACTCCAACCGCAAGCTGCGTGAGGTCGCCGAGTCACTCGTCGATCGCGCGGTGCACGGGCCTCGTGACTGAGCGTGAGGTCAGCGCGGCATCTCGCGCCAGCCGGAACCGCTCGCGCGCCACGCCCCGGCCAGGATCGTCGCCGAGCCGCGGCTCGGGCACTGCTGGATCCGGGACCGGCCGCTCGCCCCGCCGATCTGCGCCTGGACCTGCCACTGGCTTCCGTCGGTACGGATGTAGACGTCGCGCCGTCCGCGAGGGTTGCTGACGCCGTTCCACCAGTGTTCCTCGACCACCATGCGGTGACCGTACCTCAGGAGACCCGGACCGGCCCAGACCGGAATTCCGTTGCTCCGCGTGACCGGGCGGCGCACCCTCCACGAATGACCTCACCGGACCTGCCGCGCCAGTTCACCATTCGCGAAGGCGAGCTGCGCATCCTCAACCCGTTCGACGACGTCAAGCTGGCCACGCTGGGCCGGGCGATCCGGCTGCGGCCCGGCGACGAGCTGCTCGACCTGTGCAGCGGAAAGGGCGAATTGCTCTGCACCTGGGCCCGTGACCACGGGATCACCGGCACCGGGGTCGACATCAGCACCGCCTTCACCGCCGCCGCCCGGCAGCGCGCCGCCGAACTCGGCGTCGCCGGCCGGGTGCGTTTCGTGCACGGCGACGCCGCGGCGTACACCCCGGAGCGGCCGGTCGACGTGGCCGCCTGCGTCGGCGCGACCTGGATCGGCGGCGGGGTGCCCGGGACGCTGGAACTGCTCGACCGGGCGCTGCGGCCGGGCGGCATGGCGATCGTCGGCGAGCCCTACTGGCGGCGTGACCCGCCCGACGACGAGGCCGTCACGGGCTCGCACGCCCGGTCCCGCGACGAGTTCAAGGATCTGCCCGGCCTGGTCGAGTCGTTCGGAGAGTGCGGCTGGGACCTGGTCGAGATGGTCCTCGCCGACCAGGACAGCTGGGACCGGTACGCCGCCTCGCACTGGCTGAACCTACGCCGCTGGCTGGACGCCAATCCGGACGACGAACTGGCCCCGGAGCTGCGGCGGGAGCTGACCGAGGACCCGGTGCGGTACGTCCGTTTCCAGCGCGAGTATCTGGGGTGGGGCGTGTTCGCACTGCTGCGGCGCTGACCTGCTTAGCGAACGGCTACGCAGGGTAAAGACAGATCATGGGACAGTTGCGCACCTCGCCGCCGCCGCAGGCCACAGAGCTGGAGCGGTGGGTGCTGGACAGTCCCGAGGATCTGCGCGGCCTGCGCGCCTCCCTACGCGACGCGCTGAACCGGCACGGCCTGGTGCAGGGTGCGGACCTCGACGAGGTGCCGCACCTGGTCGTGCTGGTCGCCACCGAGCTGGCCAGCAACGCGCTGCGGCACGGTCGCCCGCCCACCATCATCACGCTGCTCGCCACCGACGACCGGTTCCTGCTCGACGTGGCCGACCACGACGTCAGTTCGGTGCCGGAGCTGACCGACATCCACCCGATGGACTCGGGCGGGCGAGGGCTGTTCCTGGCCCAGTCGGTCTCGCTCGACGTCGGCTGGTACGGCACCGAGAAGACCAAGAACTTCTGGGCCTCGTTCTCCCGGTGACGACCCGGCCGACCGGTCGCTCAGCGGTCCCCGGCCGGGATCGGGTCGTCGTACTGGCCGGACGGCCCGGCCAGCGGTTCGCCGCCCACCAGCGGCCACGGGTTCGGGGTGCAGCCGTGCAGGCCGAGCGTCTGCTGCACCATGACCGGCGCCGGGCCGCCGGCCCGGGGGCAGCGCTCGTGCCCGCGGCCCAGCCGGTGGCCGATCTCGTGGTTGAGCAGGTACTGCCGGTAGCGGGAGAGATCGGTCACGTGCGGCACCCCGTACACCCAGCGGGCCACGTTGATCACCACCTGGTCGCCGTTGCGGCAGGACGTGTAGCGGTCGCTCGGGTCGCCGCAGAGCCGCCCCCGGGTGACAGGCGTGGTGAGCAGCACCGTGAAGTCGGCCAGGTCGTCGCGGCCCACCCGTTGCAGCCGCCACCGGCCGTCGCCGGTCCAGCCGCGCCGGTCGGCGAGGGTGGCGGCGACGTCCCGGGCGAACCGCTCCACGTCCACGTTGCGGATGCCGTCCTCCACCGCGACCCGATAGCGCAGCAGCTCACCGGAGCGGCCGGCGACCGCGCCGACCGTGTCGGCGGTGCGGAAGGTGCCGTCGCCCCGGGCCGGATAGCCGATGCCGGGGGCCACCCGGCCGGCCGCCGGGACCGGTGTGGGCGCGGCCGTCGGCGTGGGACGCGCGTCCGGCGCGGGCGCGCCCGGTGCCGCCGCCGGCACGGTCCGCCGCACCTCGATGCGGTCCAGCAGGTCCGGGTGCCGCGCGGCGTACCCGCCGGCGGCGAGCGCGGCCCCGACCAGGACCACCGCCAGGAACCGCCCTGATCGCGATCTCCGCCGCCGGTGCAGCCCCCGCTCGTGCCCGCCCACGTCGATCTCCGTCCGTCGCGCCGCCCCGCTCCGGGCAGGAGTACGGACGCCGGGCCCGGACGGTTGAACGGGCGGGCCGGGTACCGTCGGTGCCGGGGTGGGCGACCTGCCGCCTGTCGGAGTCCAGGGAGAGCCACCCGTGTCACCAGCCGAGCGACTGCTCGACGCCGCCGTCGCGACCGCGCGCGGCACCGACGTACGCGCTGCCGAGCGAGCCCTCGACGGGCTCGTCGTGGCCGACGGCGCGGCGGTGGACGCGGCGCTGCTCGCCCGGCTCACGCGCGACGTGGGCTGGCTCTGGCCGCGGGGCTGGCAGCCCGCCGACCTGGACCGGCTCGCCACCCGGCGGCTCACGCCGCGCGGCGCCCGGCTGCTGCGCGACGTCATGGCCGCGCAGCGGCGCACCCTGCCCACGCCGGTACCGGCCTGGTTCGACGACCAGCTCACCGACACGGGCGCCCGCTGGGACGACGACGCGGGCTGGCTGGACCGGCGCGCCGACGGGGACCGGATCACCGCGCTGCGGGACGCGGTCGACGCGGCCGTCCTGGTGGCGGGGCTTCCGCCGGTCGCGGCGCTCCGGCCGCCGCCCGGCTCGGCGGGCACCGCACTCGCCGCCGCGACACCGAGCGGTTCCCGGATGCTCGACCGGGTACGCGCACTGCTGGCGAAGGCCGAGTCGACCGGCTACCCGGCCGAGGCGGAGGCGTTCACCGCGAAGGCGCAGGAGCTGATGGCCCGGCACAGCATCGACGCGGCGCTGCTCGACGCCGGGGCCGAGCGGTCCGGCGGCCCGGGCGGCGTGCGGATCGGCGTCGACGCCCCGTACGCGGCCGCGAAGGCACTGCTGATCCAGGAGGTGGCGGCGGCGAACCGGTGCGAGTCGGTGTGGTCGGACGACCTGGGCTTCGCCACAGTGCTCGGTTTCCCGGCCGACCTGGCGGCTGTCGAGCTGCTGCACACCTCGCTGCTCGTGCAGGCCACCGCCGCGATGCTGCGCGGCCGGGGCGAGCGCGGCAGGGCCGGCGGGCGGCGCACCAAGGGCTACGACGAGTCGTTCCTCAACGCGTTCGCGCTGCGCATCGGCGACCGGCTGCGGGAGGCGAGCGCGGCGGCGGCCGAGGAACTCGACGACGACCGGCTGCTGCCGGTGCTCGCGGCCCGCTCAGATGCCGTCCGGGAACGCGTCGACCAGCTCTTTCCCGGCACCACCCGGCACCGCCTCCAGGTGCGTGACGAGCAGGGCTGGGTCTCCGGCACCAGCGCCGCCGACCGGGCCTCGCTCGACCCGGGCCGCCCGGCACGCCGTCCGCTGCGCGGGGGCCGCTGACCTCTCCCGGGGGATGATGTCGGATCGGGCGGACCGGCTCCGACCCGTCTGCGAGGCGCCACCGCCGGTGGCCCGCACCCGAGGAGTGCACCGTGAAGTACATGCTGCTGATCTGGAACCGGCCCGGCTTCGTGGAGGAGCTGTCCGAGGCGGAACGCACAGCCGTCTTCGGTGAGGTCGACGAGATCATGAAGGAGCTGACCGAGTCCGGCGAGCTGGTCGGCGGCGAGGCGCTCGCTCACCCCTCGCAGACCCGTACGGCCCGTCCGGCCGCCGGTGGCGGCGTCGAGGTCACCGACGGGCCGTTCATGGAGAGCAAGGAGCAGTTCGCCGGCTACCTGACTGTCGACTGCGAGACCCCGGAGCGGGCCGCCGAGATCGCCGCGCGCTGGCCTGACGTACGGCACGGTTTCGGCGTACTGGAGGTGCGCGCGGTGATGGAACAGGCCGGGACGGAGATGTGACAGCAACTGTGGTCGAGGACCTGCTGCGTACGCTCGCGCCGCAGGTCCTCGGCGTGCTCGTCCGCCGCCACGGCCAGTTCTACGCCTGCGAGGACGCCGTGCAGGAGGCGCTGCTCGCCGCCGCCGTGCAGTGGCCGGAACAGGGCTTGCCGGACCGTCCCCGCTCCTGGCTGGTCACAGTCGCCACCCGGCGGCTCACCGACGAGTGGCGCAGCGAGCACGCCCGCCGGGAACGCGAGGTGGCGGTGGCGGTCCGGCAGCCCGCGTACGCGACTGTCGCCCCGCCCGCCGACGAGGATCCGCCCAGCGGGGACGACACGCTGCGGCTGCTGCTCCTCTGCTGCCATCCGGCGTTGCCGGTCAGCGGGCAGGTGGCGCTCACGCTGCGTGCCGTGGGCGGGTTGAGCACCGCCGAGATCGCCCGCGCGTATCTGGTGCCGGAGGCGACGATGAGCCAGCGGATCCGCAGGGCGAAGCAGCGGATCGAGGCGTCCGGCGCGCGTTTCACGCTGCCGTCCCCGGCGGACCGGGACGAACGGCTCGCTGCCGTGCTGCGGGTGCTCTACCTGGTCTTCAACGAGGGTTACACCGCGTCCAGCGGCGAGGCGCTGCACCGGGCCGAGCTGACCGGAGAGGCGATCCGGCTGACCCGGGAGCTGCGCCGGCTGCTCCCCGACGACGGCGAGGTGGCCGGGTTGCTGGCGCTGATGCTGCTCACCGACGCGCACCGGGCCGCCCGTACCGGGCCGGACGGTGAGCTGGTGCCGCTGGCGGAGCAGGACCGCAGCCGATGGGACCGGGACGCCGTCGCCGAGGGGGTGGCGCTGGTGACCGAGGCGCTCACCTGGTCGGCGCCGGGGCCGTACCAGGTGCAGGCGGCCATCGCCGCGGTCCACGCGGAGGCGCCCGCCGCCGAGGACACCGACTGGCGGCAGATCGTCGCGCTCTACCGGGTGCTCGCGCGGGTCGCGCCGAACCCGATGGTCACGCTCAACCAGGCCGTCGCCGTGGCCATGGTGGACGGCCCGCGTGCCGGGCTGTCGCTGCTGGCCACGCTCGACGCCGACGACCGGACCGCGGGCCACCACCGGCTCGCCGCCGTCCGCGCGCATCTGCTCGACATGGCTGGCGACCGTACGGAGGCCCGGGCCGCGTACCTGGCCGCCGCGCGGGCCACCACGAGCCTGCCGGAGCGGCGTTATCTAGAGGTACGCGCCGCGCGCCTGGCCGGCGACAGCGGAGACCGGCCGGGCTGACCGGCGCGGATCAGAACAACCGTCCCCGGTACGGATGCGGCCGGCCCCACCGCTCCTCCCACTGGAGCAGTTCCGCCTGCCATCGCGGCAGGTCGGGCCGGTATTCGCGGATCAGTTCACGGTTCTCCGGGCGGCCGGCCAGGAACCGCCAGTAGGACTCGACCGCCTCGCGGGTCTCGTCCAGCGAGTAGCGGCCCCGGTCGTCCGCGACCCACTCGTTGACGAACTCGACGCCGGTGGGGGCGAAACTGACCTCGTACTTGTCGCTGTCCCACCCCTCGTCGAGCGGACGGCCGTTCGCCACGTCGTCGATCATCTGCAGGGCGTCCAGGCAGGCCGAGTAGGAGACGGAGACGTCGGTGATCAGCCACGCGCCGAGAGCCCGATAGCGCTGATCGGTCACGTTGAACAGCGGGAGCCGGTACTCATCGACGGAGAAACTGATGAACGCCAACGGAAGTCCTCTGGATCATGGGATGACGACCGGCCATCCGTGGGTGAAGCCGCCCGAGCCATTGTAGAAACCCTCGATCACCAGGCCCTTGTGAGTGCCACGCCACATGCTGGTGCCGGGTACCGGCTTCGCATTCTGGAAGGCGCCGGTGATGGCGTTGTCGACCTGGGCCGGCGTCCAGTCGTCGGGGAAGAACGAGCTTTCCCCGCCGTTGCCCTTCTTCGGCTTCCAGGCCCCGTGCGGAGGGTTCAGCGTCGGATCGAAGAACTCCGGTTTGGCGGTGTAGGCCCCGGTCTTGGGATCCTTGACGACACTGCCGGGCTGAAGCCGGCGACCGGGGAAGTCCTCACCGCCGGGCCGGTAGTGGTAGCCCGACCCCTTGGGCATGCCCGGCTTCACGTGGCCGCCCATCACGTGCTCGGTGAAGTGCGGGTTCATCCGGTCGGGCCGGTTACGCGTCTTCGTCCGCTTGAGAAAGCGCAAGGCGGCGCGCATCAACCGGCCGCCTGCTCTACCCCCGCCCATGTCACCTCACCCGTCGACGAGTTTCCAGAGGGCTTCCTGGACGAGGTTGCCGACGATGGTCCGGGCCAGCGCATGGAAGATCGGGATCTCCAGCAGCGAGGCACCGAAGGTGACAGCCGCGGTGGCGATCGCCTGCGCGATCTGGATGGCCAGGACGACCAGTTGCACGATGACGGCGACCTTGAGGGCGAGCACGATCGCGCCGCAGATGATCAGCCCGGTCCCGGTCAGCACGGCTGCAGTGACGCCGTCGCGCAGGCTGTCGGCCGGGCTGTCCTCCTTGTTCCACCAGGTCTGGAACGCGGTGATGTCCTGACCGGTGTGCTGGGTCCAGACCGTCGCCGCACCGGTGTTCGCCTCGGTGACCACGCCGGAGAGGGTGCCGGAGAACCCGATCCAGGCGTTGCCCATCTCGAAGAGTTTGGTCTCGTCCGCCTCGGGCCAGGTGTAGCCGAGGACGCCGAGCAGCGACCGCAACTCGCCGGGTAGCTCCATGCCCATGCTCAGCCTCCCAGCTTCCGCCGCAGGCCGTCGAGGTTGCGGGTGATGGCCGCCTCGGTCTCGGCGTAGCGGACGGCCATCCTGCCGAGGTCGGCGCCGGCGGCGGCGATCTCGTCGAGCGCGCTGTCGAAGCACTCGAACGCGAACGCGGAGACCTCGTCGTGGGCGGCGCCGATCAGTGAGCCGATGTCGTCGGCCCCCCAGGGACGGCCGAAGCCGGCCAGCTCGGCCCGGAAGGCGGTCAACGCCGCACCGAACCGGGTGGCGACGCCGTCCAGCGCCGACCCGGAGGCACCCAGCCGCTCCGGATCGACCTCGACCGGCATCAGCGCCCGTCCTGGCGGGCGAGCCGGTCCTGGGCCTGCATCAGAGCGTCGGTGAACATGCTGAACTGGCGCCCCGCGTCCGCCTGGATGCGGCGCAGTTGCTCACCGAGCGAGCCCAGGTCGACCTCGCCGGGGGCGGTGGCGGCCTGCTCCCGCAGGTCGGCGAGCGCGGCGTTGACCGCAGCTTCGATCTCCTCGGCGAGGGCCTCGCTGGCCATCCGCATCACACGGGGGTCGAGCGTCAGCCCGGTGACCTGTCCGGGTGGGCCGGCGGTGACCCGGATCAGGCCGTCTGCGGCCTCACCGACGCCTTCCGGCGGTGCCACCTGCTCGCCCGCATCGGTCTGCCGCTGGAGCGCGGCCATGGTTTCGGACAGCACCCGGCCGAAGCCGGACGGGTCGGCGGGATCGGCCATCGAGGAGCTCCTCCGCATTCGAGGTCGCCTCGCATCCTATGCACCGGAGCCGATCCCGGTGGTCCCGCCGGATCGATGTGGACGGTGGCATCCGCCACTCGGGATCGTCACCGTCCGTACACAGCACTCCGGGCCGGCCCGTGGGCCGACCCGGTGGTGTGTGTGCGTCGCGTACTCAGCTCTTGAAGGCGTCCTTGATCTTCTCGCCGGCCTGCTTGAGCTTGGCGCCCGCCTGGTCGTTGCGGCCCTCGGCCTCGAGGCGCTCGTTGTCGGTCGCCCGGCCGACGCCCTCCTTGACCTTGCCCGCGGTGTCCTGGGAAGCGTTGTCGATCTTGTCGTCCAGACCCATGATGACCTCCACTGATGCGGTTGCCTGACGACAACTGGTTACCCCGTCGGCCGTCCGCTCAATCCCCTCACCCGATCGGGCGGAAGCTCCGCAGCCGCAGGCTGTTGCCCACCACGAACACCGACGAGAACGCCATGGCCGCCCCGGCGAGCATCGGGTTGAGCAGTCCGGCCGCCGCCAGCGGCAGCGCCGCGACGTTGTAGGCGAACGCCCAGAACAGATTGCCCTTGATGATCGCCAGCGTCCGCCGGGAGAGCCGGATGGCGTCCGCGGCGGCCATCAGGTCGCCCCGGACCAGCGTCAGGTCGGCCGCCTCGATGGCCGCGTCGGTGCCGGTGCCCATGGCCAGCCCGAGATCGGCCCGGGCCAGCGCGGCGGCGTCGTTCACCCCGTCGCCGACCATGGCGACCACGCGGCCCTCCCGCTGGAGCCGCTCGACCACGTCGACCTTGTCGGCGGGCAGCACCTCCGCGATCACCTCGTCGATGCCGACCTCGGCCGCCACCGCCTTCGCCACAGTGGTGTTGTCGCCGGTGAGCAGCACCGGCTTCAGGCCCAGCTCACGCAGCCGCGCGACAGCAGCCCGGCTGGTCGGCTTCACCGCGTCGGCCACCGCGAGCACGCCCCGGGCCCGCCCGTCCCAGCCGGCCAGGATCGCCGTCCGCCCGGCGGCCTCCGCGCCGGTCGCGGCCCGCTCGACCTCCTCGGGTACGTCGAGACCCCGCTCCCGCAGCAGCCGGGCCCGGCCGACCACCACGGTCCGGCCGTCGACGGTGCCGGTCACGCCCAGCCCTTCGGCGTTGGCAAACTCGCCGACCGGAGGCAGCGGTCCGGCCTCGGCCGCGGCTTCGGCGACGGCCCGCGCGATCGGGTGCTCGGAGGCGGCCTCCAGCGCACCGGCCACCCGGAGCAGTTCGTCGGCGTCCTCGCCGTCGGCGGGCAGCACCTCGGCCAGCGCCATCCGGCCGGTGGTGACGGTGCCGGTCTTGTCCAGCACCACTGTGTCGACCCGGCGGGTGGACTCCAGCACCTCCGGCCCCTTGATCAGCACGCCGAGCTGCGCGCCCCGCCCGGTGCCGACGAGCAGCGCGGTCGGGGTGGCCAGGCCGAGCGCGCACGGGCAGGCGATGATCAGGACGGCCACCGCGGCGGTGAACGCGGCGGTCGGCCCGGAGCCGGTGCCGAGCCACCAGCCGAGCGTGCCGGCGGCCAGCGCGATCACGATCGGCACGAAGACGCCGGAGATCCGGTCGGCGAGCCGCTGCACCGCCGCCTTGCCGGTCTGTGCCTGCTCCACGAGTCGCGCCATCTGGGCGAGCTGGGTGTCCCCGCCGACCCGGGTGGCGCGGACCACCAGGCGGCCGCCCGCGTTCACCGTGGCGCCGACCACGGCGTCGCCCTGGCCCACCTCGACCGGCACCGACTCGCCGGTGAGCATGCTGGCGTCGACTGCGGACGTACCCTCCTCGACCACACCGTCCGTGGCGATCTTCTCGCCGGGCCGGACCACGAACCGGTCCCCGACCGCGAGCCGGCCGACCGGGATCCGGGTCTCCTGCCCGTCGCGCAGCACCGCCACGTCCTTGGCGCCGAGTTCGAGCAGGGCGCGCAGCGCCGACCCGGCGGTGCGCTTGGAGCGCGCCTCGAAGTACCGCCCGGCCAGGATGAACACGGTCACCCCGGCGGCGGCCTCCAGGTAGATGTTGCCGGCACCGTCGCCGCGGGTGATGTCGAGGCTGAACGGGTGCTTCATCCCGGGCATGCCGGCGTCGCCGAGGAACAGCGCCCAGAGCGACCAGCCGAACGCGGCCAGCGTGCCGAGCGAGACGAGCGTGTCCATGGTCGCCGCGCCGTGCCGCAGGTTGATCAGCGCGGCGCGGTGGAACGGCAGCCCGCCCCAGACCACCACCGGGGCGGCCAGGGTGAGCGAGGCCCACTGCCAGTAGTCGAACTGCCAGGCCGGAACCATAGCGAGCACGATCACCGGCAGGGTGAGCACGGCGGAGACCCAGAGCCGGGTACGCGCGGTGCGCAGTTCGTCCACCGGCTCCCCGGCCGCTGCCGCCTCCGCCTGCTCGGGCGGCGGCGGCACCACAGCGGTGTAGCCGGTCTTCTCGACGGTGGCGATCAGGTCGGCCGGCGCGATGTCGTCGGCGTACCGGACGGTGGCCTTCTCGGTGGCGTAGTTCACAGTCGCCTCGACGCCGTCCATCCGGTTGAGCTTCTTCTCGATCCGGGCGGCGCAGGACGCGCAGGTCATCCCGCCGATCGCCAGTTCGATCAGGTTCGGCGCGGTGGGCAGCGCCTTTCCCGTGGCAGTCATCGCGGCACCTCCGGCGCTCAACTGTGCCCGTGCCCCGGGGTGCCGTGTCCGGCGTCCGGGGTCGGTGCGGTGGTGGATGCCGGCGCGGCGGGCACCGGCGCGGTCCGGTCGCCGGCCAGGACGGTGAACTCGGCGGTGTGCACCGCGTCGCCGTGCCGGAAGTCCAGGTAGAGACGGTACGCCCCGGCCGAGGGCACCTCGGCGGCGAACGTGATCGCCGGACCGGCGGGTGTCCGCCCGTCGCCGGGCACGCCCTCCGGGTGCACGTGCAGGTACGCCAGGTCGCCCTGCCGCAGCGCCACCAGGTGCCCGTACGCGCCGAGGTAGGGCGCAAGGTCGGTGACCGGCCGCCCGTCACGGCTGACGGAGAGCGTGAGCCGGCTGGTGCGGCCCGGCTCCGGCGTGCCGGTCAGGGTGACCGTGTAGCCGTCGACGGTGGTGCTGGTCGCCGGTGCCGGCAGCGGCCGGGCGGTCAGCTCGCCGGGGACCGTGACGTCCAGGCCGAGGGTCAGCGGATCGCCGCCTTCGGGGGTGAAGTCGGCGAACGCCCGCCAGACGCCGGGGCCGCCGAGCGGTGAGGCGACCCGCCAGGTGCCGTCGCCGGCCATCTCCGGATGGACGTGCCGGAACCCGGAGAGGTCCCGGCGGGCGACGATCAGGTGCATGCGCTTGTCGTGGGCCACCTCGAAGCGGGTGACCGGCGCGCCGTCCGGGCCGGTGATCCGGAAGGCGAACTGCCCGGCCGGGGCGCCGGCGGGCTGGAACGTGTAGCCGCGCTCGGAGACGAGCAGCCCGCCGGGCAGGTGCGCGGAGGCGCCGCCCGCCTGGCTCTCGTCACCGTGGCCGGTGTCGCCGGCCCCGTGGTCGCTGTCGGTGTCGTCGTGTCGGGTCTCGGCGGCCGGGGCGACGGGATCGGCCAGGTTGCCGATCCCGTACGCCGCGCCGAACACCGCCACGAGGCCGAGCGCGAAGCCGCTGAGCTTCGTCGCCGTGTTCATGGTGTCTCCTCGGTTTCGCGGGTCCGCCGGACCCGTCACGCACCGACGAGGTCGTAACCGGCCTCGTCGACCGCCGCGCGGACCGCGTCCACGTCCAGCGGGTTCTGACTGGTGACGGTGACCCGGCCGCCGGCCAGGTCGACCTGGACGTCGGTGACGCCCGGAAGTGCGCTCAGCTCGGTGCTCACCGAGTTGACGCAGTGCCCGCAGGTCATGCCGTTCACCTGGTAGGTGGTCTCCATCTCGCCCTCCGATCTGATACCCCCCAGGGGTACGTCCCGAACGTTAGCATACCCCCGAGGGGTACGCTATCCTCGGTTTCATGACCGCGCCGTCCAGCCCGACCCGGGGCTACACCGCCAGCAAGGACCAACTCCTCGCCCGGCTCCGCCGGATCGAGGGCCAGGTCCGTGGCATCGAGAAGATGGTCGAGGACGACCGTTACTGCATCGACGTGCTGACCCAGATCTCGGCCATCCAGGCGGCGCTGGACAAGGTCGGCCTGGGCCTGCTCGACGGCCACGCCCGGCACTGCATGCACGAGGGCGCCGCCGAGGGCCGGGCCGACGAGATGGCGACCGAGATGATGGCCGCCGTCGGGCGCCTGATGAAGCGCGGCTGAGCGGGGACCTCCGGCCCTCGGGACCAGGGCACATCGACCCGTGCCGACGCGCCCGGGCGGACGTACCGTCGAAGTGGCGGGCAGGCCGGACCGGCGGACCCGCGGCGACGGACGGAGGGCGGCCCGATGATGTGGCAGAGCCCGATGATGGGCTGGATGTGGATCTGGTCCCTGCTGGTGCTCGGGGTGCTGGCGGGGCTCGTCTGGGCGGCCGTGCGGTGGACCGGCCCGCAGTATCTGGGCCCGACGACGGCCCGGCGCATCCTGGACGAGCGGTACGCCCGCGGCGAGATCGACGAGGACGAGTACCGGCGGCGCCGGGCGGGCCTGGCCTGACCCGAGCGGGGCGCGCGTCACCGGTCGCGCCGCCCGGGAGCGGCCGGCCGGGCTGCCTACCATGGCCGGGCGACGACCCGGACGTGGTCGACACGTCCGCGCCGACCGGGTGACCAGACCGGTCCGGCGGACCAGGCGTCGCCGCGACCGTTGGGAGAGACGCCATGGGTGCCGACCACACCCGCCCCGCACCCGCCGCGCCGCCGGGCGTACGACGGCTGCTCGTCGCCGTGGTGGTGCCGCTGTTCGCGCTCACAGTGATCGCGGCACTGGTGCTCTGGCCCGGGCAGGACCGGGAGCCGGTCGGCGGCGCTGACGTCCCCCGCTACCACGGCACCGTGACCCGGGTGGTCACCGAGCCCTGCCCGCCGACCCCGGAGGCCCCGGAGGGCGGGGGTGGCCCCTGCGGCACGGTGACGGTCACCGCCGAGCAGGGCCCGGACGCGGGCCGGCAGGTCGAGACGCCGATCCCGGCCGGGCCGGGCGCACCCCGGGTCGCGGTCGGCGACGAGGTCGTCCTGGTCGAGCTGACCGACCCGGCCGACCCGGCGGTGAAGTCCTACAACATCGCCGAGCACCAGCGCGGCACGCCGCTGATCTGGCTGATGGTGCTGTTCGCCGCCGCGATCGTGGCGTTCGGCCGGTGGCGCGGGCTCGCCGCGCTCGGCGGCCTGGTGGCCAGCTTCGCCATCCTGCTCGGCTTCGTGCTGCCGGGCATCGGCGCCGGCCAGCCGCCGCTGCTCGTGGCGATCGTGGGCGCCGCGTTGATCATGTTCGTGGTGCTCTACCTGACCCACGGGATCACCGCGCAGACGTCGGTCGCGGTGCTCGGCACGCTCGGCAGCCTGGTGGTCACCGGCGTGCTCGGCCTGCTCGCCACGTCCGCCACCCACCTGACCGGCTTCGGCAGCGAGGACGCCACCACGCTGTCCATGTTCCAGGGCGACGTGGACCTGCACGGGCTGCTGCTGGCCGGAATCATCATCGGCTCGCTGGGCGTGCTGGACGACGTCACAGTCACCCAGGCGGCCACCGTCACCGAACTGGCGCACGCCAACCCCGGACTGTCCCGGCGGCAGCTCTACCGGGCGGCGACCCGGGTCGGCCGGGCCCACATCGCGTCCACCGTCAACACCATCGTGCTGGCGTACGCGGGCGCCTCGCTGCCGCTGCTGCTCCTCCTGGTCGCCGACTCCCGCCCGGTGAGTGAGATCCTCACCAGCGAATTCCTCGCCCAGGAGATCGTCCGCAGCGCGGTGGCGACGCTCGGCCTGATCGCCGCCGTACCGCTGACGACCGGACTGGCCGCGATCGTGACCACCGCCGGGCGGCGCTCGCGCGGCGCGGAGCCGGCGCCACCCGCGGCCCGGCCGCCGGCCGGACGCGACGACGCGCTGGAGGCCCTGGGCGGCGGGAAGAGTACGGAGGCCGCATGGTGACACTCCGCAGCGTGACCATCGATTTCAAACGCGACGCTGGTCACGGTGCGCCACGGCGAAATCTCGCTATTGGTCGGCTTCCGGACGTAGATCCTCAGGAGTGCTGTCAGGTAACCTCGCTGCCGGTCACCGCCGAAGGCGCGCACCGGCGCCAGCGGTGCCGCCGCCCAATCGCCTGCGGGCGAACCGGGGAACCAGGTACATGGGGTGAATCCGCGACAGCGGTAGGGGCCACTTCCGTCCCGAACCCGTCAGCTAACCCGGTCGGCGGCCGACGGAAGGGAACACTGTGACGGCACCCCTGCGCCGCTGGCTGACACCCGTGGTGGCCGTGCTGGCCTCGCTGGCCTCGCTGGCCGTGCTGGCCGGGCCGACCCCGGCGACCGCGGCCCCCACCGCGGCGGCCCCCGGCAACCCCTCGGGACACGAGGAGGACGGCGAACCGCCGCTCATCACCGAGGCGATCGACGCCGCCAACCGGGCCTTCCTCCAGGCCAAGGCGAAGCTCGCCAAGTCCCAGGACCGCCAGCGGCGGCTGGCGGCCGAGGTGAAGACGGCACAGGCCGAGCTCGAAGCGCTCAGCCCGCAGGTCAACCAGCTCGCTGCCCAGTCCTACCGGACCGGCCGGATGGGCGCGATGGCGATGCTGCTGGAGAGCAACTCACCCGACTCGTTCGTCCGCCGGGTCAACGCCCTGGACGAGCTGAACCTCCTCAACGCGCAGCGCCTGGCAGCCATCAACGCGGTCAAGACCCGCGCCGAGCAGGCCAAGATCGCGCTCGACGCCGAGGTGCGCGAGCAGGAGAAGCAGAAGAACGCGATGGAGCGCGAGAAGGTGCAGGCCGAGCGCGCGCTGAAGCTCGTCGGCGGTCTCGGCTTCACCGGCGGCCTGGTCTCCGCCACCTCACCGGTCGCCAAGATCGGCCCCGGCCGCACCGCCGACGGCGGGTGGAAGGCGGAGTCGTGCAGCGAGGACGACCCGACCACCTCGGGCTGCGTCACGCCGCGCACGCTGCACGCGTACAAGGAGGTCCGGCGCGCCGGCTTCAAGCGCTTCGTGGGCTGCTACCGGCCCGGCGGGCCGTGGGAGCACCCCAAGGGCAAGGCGTGCGACTGGTCGCTCCAGAACAGCGGCTTCGCGCCCTGGCACAACAACGACACCCGCCGGTACGGCAACGAGGTGGCCGCCTTCCTCATCCGCAACGCCGACCGGCTGGGCATCTACTACGTCATCTGGAACCGGCAGATCTGGTTCCCGGCCACCGGCTGGAGTTCGTACAGCGGACCCTCGAACCACACCGACCACGTCCACATGTCGATGCTCTAACCTGGACACAGCGAAAGGGGCCGCCCTCGGGCGGCCCCTTTTCTCGTCCGTACGGGTCAGCTCGCCAGCGCCGGGTCGGCGGGCGCGGCCGGGGCGGGCAGCGGGGCGGCGGCCGGGGT